>DATNQE010000435.1:0-3172 GCA_036702895.1 Trichocoleus sp.
CTTCGGGTTAACCTGTAGGGGCCGAATCAACGGAAGGCACCATGGGGGAGTCCCAAACGAAAACCGAGCTGGCCGCATTTCTATATGGATTTGTCGGGGTGCTAACGTTTAGCCTCACGCTGCCAGCGACCCGCGTTGCCGTATCCCAGCTAGACCCAACGTTTGTCGGTCTAGGTCGGGCGGTAGTTGCTGCCGGGCTATCCCTGGTTTTGCTGATCGCCACCCGCCAAAAGTTGCCGTCCTGGCGCTTTCTGCCGAGCTTTGGTCTGGTGATTGCGGGCGTAGTGATTGGGTTTCCGCTGCTCTCTGCGATCGCAATGCGCGATGCCCCCGCTTCCTACGGAGCCGTGATCACCGGGCTGCTGCCGCTATCGACTGCCCTGTTTGGAGTTTGGCGGGCCGGGGAACGCCCCTCTCTGTGGTTCTGGATTTTTGCTTTGGCTGGCAGCGCTTTGGTGATTAGCTTTGCGCTGCTGTCGGGAGCTGGGTCGCTGCGCTTTGCTGATATCGCGCTGATTGGGGCCGTTGCCGCTGCCGGGCTGGGATACGCCGAAGGCGCAATGCTGGCGCGATCGCTGGGGGCGTGGCAGGTGATCTGCTGGTCTTTAGTTCTGGCTGCCCCGGTTTTGCTGCCCGTCGTTTGGCAACATGCGCCAGTGTCCTTTGCCGCCATCTCCGGCAGGGTCTGGTTTAGCTTTTTCTACGTCAGCGTGTTCAGTATGTTTCTGGGCTTTTTTGCCTGGTACCGGGGGCTGCATTTGGGCGGGGTGGCAAAAATCGGTCAGATTCAGCTGCTTCAGCCGTTTCTAACTATCGTGGCATCGGCCCTCTTGTTGGGTGAACCCCTAACCTTGAGAACCGTAGTCTTTGCGGTGGGCGTGATTGTGTGCGTGGCTCTGGGCAGGCAGGCTCGGGTCAAATCTGCGTAGGCGAAAGACCGTAGGGGCAAAGCATTCGGCACATAAGCTCTGGAATCCCCAAAGAATCTTTGCCCAAATGCTTTGCCCCTACATTGCCTCGACCCCGAATGCCTCCCTAATCTCAGATCAAACAGTTCAGGTCCGAGGTTTTCTGGCTAAAGAGAATGTTCTCGCGGTAGTCCACGGGGCAGTCGATGATAGCCGGAACATCGTCCTCCAATGCTTTCTTCAGCGTCGGCGCGAAGTCTTCGGTTGACTCAATGCGGTAGCCCTTCAGGCCCATGCTCTCCGCCAGCTTCACAAAGTCGGGGTTGGTGAAGTGGACGTAGCTCGACTCGCCGTAGTGGTTGATCTGCTTCCACTCGATCAGGCCGTAGCCGCCGTCGTTAAAGATAACGGTGACAAAGGCTGCGCCGACCCGTAGAGCAGTTTCTAGCTCCTGGAAGTTCATCATGAAGCCGCCGTCGCCGGTGACGGCCACCACCTTGCGGGAAGGGTGAACCAATTTAGCTGCGATCGCACCGGGAATAGCAATCCCCATTGCGGCAAAACCGTTGGAAATCAGGCAGGTGTTGGGCCGCAGGGAGTGGTAGTTGCGGGCTATCCACATCTTGTGCGCCCCCACATCTGAGATGACAATATCGTCGGCGGCAAGTACCTGCCGCAGATCGTAGATCAGCTTTTGCGGCTTGATGGGAAAGCCAAAATTGTCGGCATACTGCTCGTAGTCCGCTACGATTTCCTCGCGCAGCTTCAGATTCAGGGGCTCTGGGCGTCCCTGTCGATTCACCCGCTTGAGAATTTCATAGAGCGAATCAGAAATATCGCCAATCACCTCTGCCCGAGGAATATAGCTGCTGTCGATTTCCGCCTGGTTTGGGTTGATGTGCAAAATTGGCAGCGTGCCGTTCGGGTTCCAGCGCTTGGGCGAATACTCCACCAGGTCGTAGCCCACGGCAATTACCAGGTCGGCTCGCTCCAAAGCGCAGGTGATGTAGTCGCGCTGCTGCAGGCCAAAGGTCCACAGCGCCAGTGGATGGCTGTAGGGAATCACGCCCTTGCCCATGAAGGTGTTGGCCACCGGAATATTGAGTTGGGTGGCAAACTCGGTTACCGCTTCGCTGGCCTTGTCGCGAATGGCGCCGTTGCCCACCATAATGATTGGATTTGTCGCCTGGGAAATTGCCACCGCCGCCTGCTGAATGCTGTGCAGCGAGGCGTAGGTTTTTTCCTGACCGTCGCGGCGCAGCGGGCTGCCCACGGCCTCCATCGCCGCAATATTTTCGGGCAAATCAATGTGAACTGCCCCTGGCTTTTCGGTTTGGGCCAGCTTAAAGGCTTTGCGGACAATTTCCGGGGTGATACTGGGCCGCACAATCTGCGCGTTCCACTTGGTTACCGGAGCAAACATCGCCACCAGGTCCAGATACTGGTGCGACTCAATGTGCATGCGATCGGTGCCTACCTGCCCCGTAATCGCCACCAGCGGAGCCCGATCCAGCGTGGCATCGGCAACCCCCGTCATCAAGTTAGTCGCGCCTGGCCCTAGGGTTGAAAGACAAACTCCCGCTTTACCCGTCAGCCGACCGTAGACATCGGCCATAAAAGCTGCCCCCTGTTCATGACGGGTGGTAATGAACTGGATTGACGAGTGTTTGAGCGCTTGCAAAAACTGCAAGTTCTCCTCTCCCGGTACGCCGAAAATGTACTCCACATCCTCGTTTTCTAGACAGCGCACCAGCAGTTCTGCAGTGTTCATAGGGCCTCGATGATTGTGCTCAAGTGATCAGAAATCCCTGTTGGCAAAAGGGGCTACCCAAAAGGGCCAAGCGGCTTTGTGACA
Organism: Trichocoleus sp.; assembly: GCA_036702895.1. GTDB lineage: Bacteria > Cyanobacteriota > Cyanobacteriia > Phormidesmidales > Phormidesmidaceae > JACVSF01. Next base: position 2,764 of record DATNQE010000435.1, read on the forward strand.
GGGTTTGCAGTACCTTCAAAAGAGTTTTTGAACAGAAAAAATTATCTAGAAAGCAGCAAAAACTGCCGCTAAAACGGGTTGAATGACACGGTGTTTGATTCATGTGCATCGCACTGCTGCAAGGGTTGCCCCCTCATCCCCTTTGTCCCTGCGCCCATCGGAAGAAGGGGAGCCGAAGTTCAAAGTTCTTCTCTGGGAAGAGGACTTGAGGGTGAGGGCTGCAAAATTGGAATGCACTCTATTTGATCCGAGCTACCGGGTTAGGTTAAGCAATCCAGACGGTTTTTGTATTGACGAACTCTTGAATTCCCTGGCTGCCGAGCTCGCGGCCATAGCCAGAGTGTTTGATGCCCCCAAACGGCAAGCGCGGGTCGGATTTCACCATGCCGTTGATAAATACCGCACCGGC
>DATNQE010000458.1:0-6030 GCA_036702895.1 Trichocoleus sp.
TGCCCGGCACACCTTTTCTGATTACTGCTTTGGGCTCTGGCTCTGCTGAGATGGCAACCAATATTGGCGCTATCTACACCACCAAAGACGGGGGCCGCAACTGGCAAGGACTAGTCGAGGGTGCAGTCGGAGTCGTACGCAACATGGCTCGTGATGAGGACGGTCGTTACGTTGCCGTGTCTTCTCGGGGTAATTTCTACTCCACCTGGGCTCCCGGTCAGCGAGAGTGGCGGCCCCACAACCGCCAGAACTCACGCCGCCTCCAAAACATGGGCTTTGACAAAGACGGTAAGCTCTGGCTGGTGGCCAGAGGAGGCCAGATTCGCTTCTCGGCTTCCCGTGGCTCAGACGATTTTGAAGAGGCGATTAGCCCTGAGTTTACTACCAGCTGGGGGCTGCTGGACGTGGCCTATCGAACCCCAGAGGAGCTGTGGGTGAGCGGCGGCGGCGGCACTCTGCTGGTCAGCCCCGACGGTGGTCAGAACTGGCTCAAGGACCGGGCTGTCGGCGATGTACCCTCCAACTTTAACCGGGTTATTTTCACCGATTCCAATCACGGGTTTGTCCTCGGTCAACGCGGACTTTTGCTCAAATACGAGGGTTCTTCAAACGCTGCCTGAACAAATGGGAAACTTATCCGCTTGTAAGGGTTTACAGCGTTCCGTATGATTGTTATACAGATTCATTTGCCGCATTCCTTTGCCGTACAGTAGGAGACGTTGACATGGCAGGTACCACTGGCGAGCGTCCATTTTCGGACATTATCACCAGTATTCGCTACTGGATTATTCACAGCATCACCATCCCCATGCTGTTCATTGCTGGCTGGCTGTTTGTCAGCACGGGTCTGGCCTACGATGCGTTTGGCACCCCCCGTCCCAACGAATACTACCCCGACAACCAAATGCAGCTTCCTATCATCAACGACCGCTTTGATGCAAAGCAGCAGATTGATGATTTTGTGGCGCGCTAACCAGCCGTCCTTCTAAGCCACTTTTTTGACGTCACATCAGCCCTATGCAGAGCAATACTTCGAACCAAATTACGTATCCGATTTTTACAATACGCTGGCTGGCCGTTCATACCCTGGCCGTTCCCACCGTATTTTTCCTAGGCGCTATCGCCGCTATGCAGTTTATTCAACGGTAGGAGATACTAGTGGATCGGTCACCCAACCCCAATAAGCAGCCTGTTGAACTCAACCGGACATCCCTATTCCTGGGTCTGCTTCTGGTTTTTGTGCTGGGGCTTTTATTCTCCAGCTACTTCTTTAACTAAAGTGTCTGGGCGCTGGCGGGTGCTGGCAAAACAGATTTTCTAGCTGTGTTTGAGATAATCGGTAGGAGGTGTTAGCAATGCTTCAAAGTGGTCGGATTCCCCTGTGGATTGTTGCAACTGTTGCAGGCACGGGCGTTCTGGTAGTTGTGGGCCTCTTCTTCTATGGTGCCTACGCGGGTCTCGGTTCTGCCATGTAGCGCCAATCTATTCAGCTCGTTCTTCAGGCTGAATAGGCATTTTCCTTGAGATAAGACCATTCGGTTTTGTTTCGATTCGTTTGAAGGTAGCCGGAGAATTAACTCTGGCTACCTTCCTTTTTGCCAAAAAGCTTTCGCACAATGATTGCGCTGGCCCAATAGTTTAGGGAGTGGGTGAGCACCATAGCAAAGGCTGAGAAACTATCCAGTGTGCGATCGCTATGGGAGGGCCCCTCCTTTTGAACGGGCACTGTATGTCATCCCTCGCTCTGCTCGGAATCTCGGTCTACCCCATAGTCAGAGATGCGATAGCCCTACCCTTCGAGAAGCAGGCCATGCTGTAAGCCACACTTCGACTGTTCGCAGAAGCCGCAGCACTACTGGTCGAGGGAAAATTCATCAAGCTTAAAAACAGCTGAGTTTGGCTGGCGCGTGTCGAAACCGTAGCTGCTGATAAGCCCCGTGCCGGTGTCGAAAATACTAAACACTGTAATGTCGTTACTGGCCACATAGGGTTGGGGATTACCCTGGTCATCCTTAGTGGGCGCCACGGTTGGCAGCACAGGTTCTAAGCCATTAGGATCGCCAGCTGCGCTGTAATACTCAGCGGTAAAACCTGCTTCAGCAGGGGGCACAGGCCGCTTTTGGTCCTGCCAATACGCCCCGTAGCTATTGCCCACGTTAGACGTCTCTAAATAGTGGGTGCCGCTAGGGCCAACAAATCGATTCCAGAGGTGGGAGTGGCCGTAGAACACTAAATCCACTCCGGCGCTCTCCAGCAGTGGCACCAGGTCTCGCATAATCTGGTCATCGGCTTTGGGGTATTCATACCGCACTGCCTTTAGACTGCCGTCAGGCCAGCGGTCGTAAACCGGCACTGGATCAGCAAAGGGCGGCACGATGTTGTCCCCTAAGGTGTGGGGCGGATGGTGGAACATGACCACCTTGTATTTTGCCTGCTGAAATTCTCGGCTGGCCAATTCCTGGGTTAGCCACTGGTACTGAGGACTGCCCTCGGTAATGGGCTCGAAAATATGATTACCGTGCCCCCACTGCTCAGGAGTCCCCAGGTCTTGCTCCCGCTCCTGGTAACGGCCACGAGCAGTAGCCGCCAAGTCAGGTGTGCGCCAAATCTGGGTTACATAGAGCGAAACTAGGCGTACATCGCCAAAGGTGATGGCGTAGTAGCGAGAAGTTTGCTCTGGGCGCTCAGGGTTGGGCACCGTGGTGACGGGCAGAGTGAAGATTTCTTCGTAGGTATCTGAGTTGAAGGAGTTGTTGATGATCCACTGGCGACGCAAGCCAGGATCATCACTGGGGTTAAACAGGGCAGCATTGGCTGTGTAGGTTTTGATGGCGGCGCTGCGGGGCACCGGATCGTTGAACTGGGCATTGAGATCAGCGGTGCTGGAGTAGCGGCCCATGACCTCGTGGTTACCTAGGGCTGTAAACAGAGGGGCGTGCTGAATTAGCTCCCCGCCGCGATAGCGAACGCTGCCGCCATCGCGCTCCAGCAGGTAGTCGGCTCGGCCTTGAAGGGCCGGGAAAAAAGCATTGCCTTTAGCATGGTCAAACCACTCAGAGGCACGATCAGGGATGTTCACCAGATCGCCCGCTAGAAAAACCGCGTCCACCCGGCCAATCGTTTCCTCGACCTTCTGCAGATTAGCCGGCGTCATGGGCATGAGCTGGTGGTCAGACGTCAGCAAGATTTTGAGCGGCTGACCCGGCAGCGGAGCGCTAGCTAGGGTAAAGGGGCGGCTGATAATGGCTTCACCGTCGTCCCGCCGACTGATGACGCGGTAGGGAATGCGATCGCCCGGAGCGAGCCCTGTTACCTCAGCCTCGTGACGCCAGATGGGACGGCGCACAGGCTGCTGAAGATCCTGAAAGGCTGCCTGGGCCACTTGAGAGGCACTGTCTTCACGAGTGCGGGAGAGCTGGGTAGTCGTTGCGCTGACGCTGAATACTGCATTGGTGGAGGTCTCATCTCCAACCGTCGCTGCCGCTTTCGAGGATGCAGCTTCAAAAGCCTCGGCAGATTGGTCCGGCTGACCGTAGATAACAGCATGGTCACGGCCCTCAAATTCTGTGAACCAAACCACGTGAATAGAGGTCGTTGTTGGGTACTGTAGGAACGGATCTGTCAACAGGTCGGCGCCCATAATCCCTGACTCTTGTTCTTGAAAAAAAGGTGAAAACCTCGGCTCTAGCGTAACCAGCAAAAGGGCCGTCAACGCTATCAGAATGGCAGATACCAGCAGGGTTAAATCTTCACGCCGTCTCATACGCTGTCTCTTAAACTGAAAGCCATCCTCTAGGCGCTTTAGCAAGCTCTTCTAGCCTAAACTAGCGGCCGTGACCTAAGGGGAAAAAAGCCGCTTTACAAACTGTCTCTCCTCCATCTTCAGGCCTCAAGAGCCGTGGCACTTTAGTAGAGGATCAACCCCTGAGGATATCTTCCCGCCTAACCGCAGAACCTATGGCGTTGCCCCAGTCTTCACCACACAAATCCCGCAACTTCAAACTCCTTCTAGGGGGCCCGCTGCTAGTTCTCTCCGTCGGGCTGCATGGGTTGGTATTATCCCTGCCGATGCCCTCGGGGTGGCAAGAGGCCGAAACCATTCCTGAAGAAGCTGCACCAGAGAGCATCTCGGTCGTGCCGCTGCCGTTACCCAAGGGCGCTCAACCCCCAGCGAAGGCTCAAGCCAGCCCGGCCCCTCCGTCATCTCAAGCAGCCTCTCCAAAGCCAGCAGCGAGTTCCCAGGTGGTTCCCAGTGCGCCCCAGACGCCAGCTCCTGCGGCCTCTGAGGCGCCGCCCGATACTCCGGAGCCAGAATCGTCTGATGAGCCTGATGAGCCCGATGTGCTGCTCACCCCCGAGGCACCTCTGACGTTGGCGCAGCGGCTAGAGGACCCCAACTCCTACACCTTCAATAATTCAGTGAAAGCTGCTGAGGTAGCGACTTCAGACTACATGGACTGGTATTTCAAAACCCTTGACCAGGTCGGCAGCACCTTGGCGTCTGGAACGCCAAATCTAACCCCGCTGCGAATTCCCTACCTGTCTACGACTTGCCTAGACCCGGCTCCCGCAGAGGGCCGTTTGGGGGTTGTCGTAGATGACAAGGGGGCCGTTAGCCAACCTCCCTACGTTCTCTCCAGCACTGGCTACAGCATTTTGGATGAACAGGCGCAGGCGGTAATCTTAGCTAATGAGTACACCTTTCCGCCTAGCGGCAGCACAACCGCCTACGGGCTACCGGTGCTGGTGGAGTATGACGCAGCCAGCTGCGTGCCGCCCGAGAAGTAGACGGGACGGGACGGGGCAGCAGCAGGACAGGGATCTGGGGACAAAACTCTATTTCCAGAACGCTAAGGTTGGGCAACGACAGCGGTGTCGAGGCTGAGCTGAACGTAGGCAGGCTCCACAGCAGATTCTAGATTTGACAGCGTAATCCCCAGCAGACGCACCCGCTGGTGGCGATCTAGATGAGTTTGCAGCAGCTCTAGCGCCAAGGGCAGAATGTCGGCCACTTCAATGGGGTCTGCAAGCGTACGGCTGCGGGTAATTTGGCGGTAGTCGGCATATTTGATTTTCAAGGTGAGAGTGTGGCCGCGGCGGCGCTGCCGCAGAACGCGATCGCACACCTCCTGAGCAATGGGCTCCAGAGCGGCCACCATGCTATCGAGGGTAGTTAGATCGGCTGCGAAGGAGCGCTCAGCGCCAATGGATTTACGAATGCGGTTGGGGTTGACCGGGCGATTGTCCTGCCCGCGGGCAACGCGGTAGTAAAAGCTGCCTGACTTGCCGAAGTAACGCATCAAGTCAGATTCTGCCCACTCCTTCAAATCGGCGCCGCTGTGAATACCGAGCGATCGCATTTTGGCCGCCGTCTTTTCCCCAATGCCGTAAAACTTTTCGATCGGCAGAGTCGCCACAAAGGTCTCTGCTTGGTCGGGCGCAATCAGGGTCAGGCCGTCGGGCTTGTTCATGCCGGAAGCCACCTTAGCCAAGAACTTGTTGATCGAGACACCCGCCGAAGCAGTCAGGTGAGTTTCCCGCAGAATGTCGCGCTTAATGGCGCGGGCTACGGCCATGGCGGATGCGATCGCAGGTTTGTTCTCCGTGACGTCCAAGTAGGCTTCGTCTAGAGACAGGGGTTCGACTAAATCGCTATAGCGATGAAAGATATCGCGAATTTGCTGGGAAACCTGCCGATACATGTCAAAGCGCGGTTTCACAAAAATGAGATGAGGACACCGTTGCTGGGCAATGCGTGACGGCAGCGCTGAGTGCACCCCAAACTGGCGGGCCTCATAGCTGGCGGCCGCCACCGCACCACGCTGGTCCGGACGCCCGCCTACCGCAATCGGCTTGCCTCGGTAGGCAGGGTTATCGCGCTGCTCCACCGACGCAAAAAACGCATCCATATCGATGTGTAGGATTTTGCGCAGCTCAGTCATGGTGGGCTTTTCCGTGAAGAGGACGGTTATACACCCTTAGACCAGGGAGCTTTCCTGACCCCTATCCCTGGCGCTTTCTTCCACTATT
>DATNQE010000469.1:0-2956 GCA_036702895.1 Trichocoleus sp.
ATAAGTAGGGAGCAGATTGATCAAGTTGATGGTCGCAGTTGAGAAGGGAGCCTGCCTGACTTCTTTCCATTGCACGGGCTTGTGATAGGAGGTGGCTGCAACATGGGCAGCTTGCTGTCACTAAAGAAGGGTTTGCAGGTCTTGGTTGTGGACAGCCACGCCGATTCTAGAGAACTTCTGATAATTCTGCTGGAGCAGTACGGCGTGGAAACGCTTACAGCGGCCTGCGTTGAAGAAGCTGTCGACATTATGCAGCAGGCCAGCCCCAACCTGGTGATTAGTGAGCTTGTTTTTCCCGGCGAGGATGGATACTCGCTGATTAGCCAGGTGCAGGCCTTTGAGATGGTTCGTGGCGTTCGGATTCCGGCCATCGCGCTGACGGTATGTGCTCAAGAGCGCGATCGCACCCGAGCCCTGGCTGCTGGGTTTTGCGGGTATTTATCTAAGCCGTTTAATATTGCCGCACTCGTTCAAACAGCCGCCTGCGCGCTTGAGCAGGCTGAAGCAAGGCTATAAACTCCTACACCTGCGTTGGAGTTTGACGCCCAGTCTCGAGATGTTCTATGAGGAGCCTCTCTCCCAATTCTTTTGAGGCTTCTATGACCGTTGAAAATCGAATATTAGCCAAGTTGTCTCCGGCTGTACTCCACAGGCTGGAGCCTCATCTGGTTCAAGTTGACTTTGAACAGGGAAAAACTATTTACGGGCCGGGCGAGCCTTTGTCCCACCTATATTTCCCGACTGGGTGTCTCTTTTCGGTGACGATCACTATGCAAGATGGCGCAACAGCAGAGGTTGGCATGTTCGGTAGCCAGGAGGTCTTGGGCCTTAACGCGCTGATGGGCGGCGTCGCAACGGCTCAAACAGAGTGCGCCGTGCAGGTCGCCGGGAGTGCTTTAAAGATTGAGGTGCCGGTCGTGCGCCAGGAGTTTGATCGCAACGGCGAACTGCGCGATGTAATGCTGCGCTGTACCCAAGCGTTTTTGGCCCAAGTTTCCCAAACGGCTGCCTGCAACTCGCTGCACACTTTGGAGCAGCGGCTGCCGCGCTGGCTGCTCGGAACCCAGGAGCGGGTTCACTCTGATTACCTGCCGCTGACCCAAGAGTTTATCGCCACTATGCTGGGCGTGCGGCGGGCTGGGGTGACGCAGGCGGCGCAGAAGCTGCAGGAGCAAAAACTGATTCGATACCGGCGGGGAAATGTTCAGATTTTGGACCAGGCTGGGCTAGAAGAGGCCGCCTGTGAATGTTTCCAACGGATTAGGACTGAATACGACCGGCTGCTCGGGGATCTCTAGTAGCCCGGTAATCACCTTTCCTGTGAGTCCTGCTGTCAAAGGATGCTCCTGATGCTTGCCCCCTCTTCTCGCATTTTCGTGGTTGAACCCGATGACGATGCCCGACCGCTGCTGAGGTATAGCAATCGCCAATTTGATTAGGACATTCCACCAGAAATAGTCGTAAGGCGATTGCCGTCAGGTCGCCGTCCCAGACGTGGCTATTACCAACAGCTTTCGTCCTAGGCGACCTGACTAGAGCTATATAACTTGCAAACCTGAGGCTATCAGGTGGTGGTTGCCTTTGACGAGGTGGATGCCCTACAGCGTTCCCAGAGAAGTCAGGAGCGCTATGACCTGATTTTGATTAATCAGGTGGGGCAGACCATTGATGCCTGGATCAAGGTTGGCTGGCAGATTCGGCAAGATATGGGATTCAACTGCACCCCGATTCTGGTGATGGCTGAGCACTACGGCGCGGACCTGGAGGGGCAAGACGTACAGGTGGGGGACAATGAGTACGTCTCTTATCTAGAGGATGGGCAGCAGCTCAAGGTCATGCTTGAACGCTTGTGTCCCGTTTATTGAGGGTTTTTGGGCTGCACCAGCGCAGCAATGGTTCTAACCAGCAGTTCTGGGTCAATCGGTTTGGCCAAATGTCGTTGAACCCCTGCCGCCATAACCTTCTGATAGTTGATGTCTCCGGCGTAGGCAGTCATTGCGATCGCAGGCACCTGCCCTCCCTGCTCAGGTGGGAGCGATCGCACCTGCTGCACCAGCATGTAGCCGTTTACATCGGGCATGCCGATATCACTGAGCAGCACATCCGGCGGCGATTGGGCGATCAAGGCTAGCGCTTCCTGGGCAGTGGAGACCGAAGTAACACTGGCCCCAGCCTGTTTCACAACAAACGTCGCTAGCTCTAAGGAATCGGGCTCATTGTCAACTACCAAGACCCGAACGCCCTGCAGGTTGAATGAGCCTTCTGAAAACGTATCGTCGGAGCCCATAGCGAGCTGATTAGGCGCCAGCGGCAGTCTCACGGTAAACGTTGTGCCCTGCCCGAGCCCTGGGCTTTCGGCCTGCACCTGCCCCCCATGGGCCTCAGCGATGTGGCGGGCAATCGCCAGCCCTAGCCCCAGCCCCCCAAATCGGCGAGTCGTCGCACCATCAGCCTGCCGGAAGTAGTCAAATATGTGGGGCAAAAAGTTGGGATCAATGCCAATGCCGGTGTCGCTCACCGTAATTAGAGCCCGTTTATCGCGCTTCTCCAGCCGCACTTCGATCCGCCCGCCCTCTGGCGTAAACTTCACGGCATTGGACAGCAGATTCCAAACGATCTGCTGCAGTCGGGTAGCATCGCCTAAAACCGCAGGCACCTGAGGATCGAGCATTGGCTCGATCTCAATCGATTTGGCTTGAGCGGCCAGCTGCACAGTTTCGATAGCGGCCTGTATGGCGGGCACCAGATTGACTGTCTCTACATCTAGGCTGAGCTTGCCGCGCAAAATGCGAGACATATCCAGCAGATCTTCAATCAGCTGAGCCTGCAGCCGGGCGTTGCGCTCAATGGTAGCCAGGGCTTTTGCCGTTTTAGCGGCATCTAACCCTCCTAGTCGGAGCAACTGCACCCATCCCAAGATCGGGTTGAGGGGCGATCGCAACTCGTGCGAGAGCAC
>DATNQE010000194.1:0-16832 GCA_036702895.1 Trichocoleus sp.
CGTTCCGGCAGCAGGTCCTGAATTTCAACCCCCTGGGCCTGCAAATCGGAGCGAATCAGACTGGTGACGCTGTGGCTGCCCAGCCCGCCTAACACTGTGGCCTGATTGCCCAGGTAGCGAAAGGCTACAGCTGCGTTGGTAGCAGGGCCTCCGGCTACCAACAGGCAGTCTTCTGCCACAATTTTGTCGTCGCTGCCCGGCACTTGGTCAACTTTGTAAATGCAGTCTAGGGTAATCAGCCCTACGAAAAGCCCTCGTCCCACAGTGCCGCCTCCTGCGCTCAGATTTCGCTATTCTGAACCCAATAGCGCCCATGGGAAATCCTAAATCCGCTGGGTTAGCCTCGTCCCCTCGTCCTGTCTGGATTTGCCCACCTGTGACCATGAACGCTCTGCCCGGACACCTGTATCTGGTGGGTACCCCCATCGGCAATCTGGAAGACATGACCTTTCGGGCAGTGCGGGTGCTGCAATCGGTCGACCTGATCGCCGCCGAAGACACTCGCCACACCGGCAAGCTGCTCCAACACTTTCAGATTGAAACGCCGCAGATTAGCTACCACGAGCACAACCGCCAGAGCCGCATCAGTGAGCTCATTACCCGCCTGCGCCAGGACAAGGCGGTGGCGCTGGTGACCGATGCCGGTATGCCCGGCGTGTCTGACCCTGGCTACGAGCTGGTGTGTGCATGTCTGGACGAGGGCATTCCGGTGGTGCCAATTCCGGGGCCGACGGCGGCAGTAACGGCGCTGTGTGTGTCGGGCCTGCCCACCGACAAGTTTGTGTTTGAAGGGTTCCTGCCGCTCAAAAATACGGCCCGTCAGGAGCGACTGGAGGGGCTGCGGGATGAACCCCGCACGATGATTCTGTATGAGGCGCCCCATCGTCTGCTCAAGACTTTGGTGGATCTAGAGGCCACCTTGGGCGCTGATCGCCGCATTGCCCTGGGCCGAGAATTGACCAAGCGGTTTGAGGAATTTTGGCGGGGCACCCTGGCTGAGGCGCTGGCCCATTATGAGGCTGATCCGCCTAAAGGGGAATTTACCCTCGTCATTGAAGGGGCTACCGCCGTACCGCAAGTCTTCTCGGAGGTGGCGATTAAGCGGGAGCTGGCTCAGTTGCTAGACTCAGGAGTATCACGATCCGATGCCAGCCGTCAGCTGGCGGTGACAACAGGTCTCTCTAAGAAGCAGATTTACCAGCTCTCCCTGACTTTAGAAACTGAGGACGAGTAGGCAGCTTACTGCTTCACCAGAAGACTTTTAATCGTTAAGAAATTTCCCAAGCGGTTTAGTGACCTAACGGTGCAATTCCCGGCAGCAGGGTCTTTCCTGGCTGTTAGCTTTGCCGGTTGGCCCAGTAGGCTCAGCAAAGCCGCTGCTGAAATTTCCAGAGCCCTCACACCAGCAGAATGCGATGACGACTCAGCTAAGAGAACCTGGGACTCAACCCAGCCCACCGGAACGGCGGGAAATCGACGGCCCTAAGGCAAAAGGACTGCGCCGTACCCTGCGGCTTTTTCGCCTGATTTTGCAGCCCACTGGGTACATGGACGACAATGTCCGGCGCTATGGCCCGGTCTTCAAAATTGGTGGTGAGACCTCGCCTCCATTGGTTTATGTGGGAGATCCTGAGTTGGTGCGCGAGATTTTTATGCTCGATGCTGCCAAAGTGTTGACCGGGCAGGGCAACGGCATTCTCAGAACGATGGTGGGCGATCATTCTATCTTGCTCCTCGATGGAGAGCCTCACCAGCGCCAGCGCAAGCTCCTGATGCCGCCGTTTCATGGGGACCGCCTGCGGACTTATGGGCAGCTCATTTGCGACATCACTCGCCAAGTCAGCGCTAACTGGCAGCCGGGGCAAGCAATTGTGGCGCGGCCGCCGATGCAGGATTTGACCCTGGGCGTGATTTTACAGGCGGTTTTTGGCCTGCGGGAAGGGGCGCGGCTAGCTGAGCTACAGCGGCTCATGAGCACCATGCTGGATTCCTTTGCTCAGCCCATTAGTGCTAGCTTTCTCTTTTTTCCAGGCTTACAGAAGGATTGGGGGCCTTGGAGCCCGTGGGGCAGATTTATTCACCTACGGGAACAGGTGAGGCAGCTGCTCTACGCCGAAATCCGCGATCGGCGCCAGGCTCTGGAGCAACCCGGAGCGAACCCCAATGAAAGGACAGACATTTTGACCCTCCTGCTCCAGGCCCGAGATGAGCATGGGGAGGGAATGAGCGATGCGGAACTGCACGACGAGCTGGTCACTCTGCTTCTGGCGGGCCATGAGACGACCGCCTCAGCAATGGTGTGGATGCTGTACTGGATCCACTATTTGCCGGAGGTGCAGCAGAAGCTGCGGGCTGAATTGGCGGCGCTGGGGCCGCAGCCTGATCCGATGGCCATCGTGCAGCTCCCTTACCTCAACGCGGTGTGCCAAGAAACGCTGCGGATCTACCCGATCACGCCCTCAACCTTTGTGCGGGTGCTGCGTGAGCCCATGACGCTGGCGGGCTATGATTTTGTAGCCGGAACTGCGCTCATGCCCGCGACCTACATTCTGCATCAGCGCCCAGACCTCTATCCAGAGCCGAGAACGTTTCGCCCTGAGCGGTTTTTGGAGCGGCAGTATGCGCCCCATGAGTACCTGCCGTTTGGCGGCGGCTATCGGCGCTGTATTGGCTCAGCGCTGGCCATGATGGAGCTTAAGCTCGGCATTGCCACGCTGCTGCAAGACTTTGAGCTAACGCTTCCTCACCCTCGACCCATCCTGCCGGCTCGGCGGGGCTTAACCCTGGCACCCCCGGCCTCGATGAAAATTAAGGTGAAAGCGAAATTCCAGAAGTAGGATTTGCCCAGTCTTTAACGGCTTTTGCTGATGCAGGGGCAACGTGGCTGTTGGCAGAGCATCGGGCTGATCTAACACCGATTCATCAGGGTTTCGGCAACGTTTTTGAGGCGCTTGAGCTGGGCCTCCATATCCTGCTGGGTCCAGCGGGCAGCGAAGGTGTTGAAGCCGAACTGGACAATCGGGTTGGGCACTTCAAACTCGAAGCGATTGAGGAGCCGGGTGCCGCTCTCGGTCGGGGTGCACTCCCAGCGATCGCACCCTTTAAAGAAGCCCTCAAAGGCCCACACAATGAGCCCTGGCTCCCGCTCAATGACGGTGTTGGTTAGAGCGGGCTGCCAAAAGGGCATCTGCACCACGAAGCGGCTGCGGCTGCCCAGTTCCGCTGACCATTCGCCGATGGGCTCGCAGCGCAGGGCAGGGTTGAGCCAGCGGCGCATGAGTTCTAGGTCGGTGATGCAGCGCTCGACGTCGGTGGCGCTGGCGCGGATGGCAATGGTCTGCTCAAACAGCTGCAGGGTGGACATGCGATCTCATTTCTCAGAGGGGCCTCCTAAAAATTGTGCATTAATCCTGGGCATTAAGCAGACGCATCAGGTTTAGGTGTAGGTAGAGAACAGCGGCGAGCGTTGGAGAAATTTGCGCTCAAAAAGGTTAAAGAACATTACCGTGTTGCTTGCCCAACGAGAGCAACCCCAAAAAATTTGGTAAAAGGGGCTTCAACTGCTCGATTTCGACTGACTTTGGCGAATCAACTGCGCTAATCCTCCTTTTAGTGGATGTCCTAACGGGCTGAACAAGAGATTTATAGTCTGCGGTCGTAACGCCATTACCCTATCTAGCTCTCGCGGGTTTAGAGATTGCTGACAAACTCATGGCTCTGAAGTTGCGCCTCGCCTAGCTGTCCTCTGGCTGTCCTCTGTACGCGTATGTCTTGCTCTGATATCTCCCTTCTTGATATCCCCATGATGATCCCACTTCCGCTGGCCGATCTGTCTTTTTTGCGATCGCCCCTTCCTGCCAACCCGGCGCTGGCCCTATTTTGGGTGCCATCCTTAGCCCAGGCCGAGACGACCGAGGCTCCGGCAGGTAATCGCTTCACTCAGGAACTCAGCCTTCAGCTTGGAAGCTTCCTGCCTAGCCTGCTCTGGGCGATTGTGCTGCTGCTGGTTGGCTGGGTGGTCGCTACTCTGGTTGCGTATGGCGTCAAAAGCCTCCTGAATCGCACCCGCATTGACGACCGCATTGCTAATGCGCTGCTGGGGAATGACCCAAACCAGGATGTGCCGGTTGAAAACTGGGTTTCAACGGCAGTCTACTGGCTCATCCTGCTGTTTGCTATCATCGCGTTTCTCAACGCCCTCAATCTGGGGGTAGTCTCTCAACCGCTTAACAACTTCCTGCAGCAGATCTTTGCCTACCTGCCGCGCATCGGTGGGGCGCTGCTGCTGCTGGCAATCGCCTGGGCGATCGCAACCCTGGTCAAGCTGATAGTAACTCGCGGACTCGCCCGGTTTAATCTAGACGACCGGCTGGCCGCTCAAACAGGCCAAGCCCCCGGTCAGCCTAGCCCCATTGCGGTCAATGACACCATTGGCAATGCCCTCTACTGGTTCATTTTTCTGCTGTTTCTGCCGCTGGTGCTCGATGCGCTGGGGTTACAGGGGCTGCTAGCTCCCGTTGAGGACCTGATTAACCGCTTTTTGCTGGCGATCCCCAACATCATTACGGCGGCCATTATCCTGCTGCTGGGCTGGATCATTGCCCGCGTTGTGCGAGGGGTGGTGACCAACCTGCTGGCAGCCATTGGCACCGATCGGGTTGGTACCCGCATTGGCCTCAAGCCCTCGGCTCAGCAGGGCGTGTCGCTCTCCAATTTGATCGGCACCATTGCTTACGTTCTGATTCTAATTCCAGCAGCGATTGCGGCTCTAAACGAGCTCGATATTACGGCTATTTCTGCTCCCGCCGTGCGAATGCTAGAGCAAGTGCTCCTGGCGATTCCTCAGATTTTGACCGCTGGCGTGGTGCTGGTGCTGTTTTACCTACTGGGGCGATTTGTCGCCGATCTGGTGAGCGACGTGCTCAGCAGCCTTGGTTTTAACAATCTTTGGGGCGTGCTGGGCATTCCCGAGCTGCGGGTACCGGGCGGCGCAACCGCCAGACCGGCCCTTGATGAGGAAGGGCTGCCCACGACCACCGTGCAAACGCCGGGCCAATCCCCGTCAGAGGTGGTTGGGGTGATTGTGCTGGTCGGCATTGTGCTGTTTGGAGCCGTGACCGCGACTGAAATTTTGGGCTTCGACCAGCTGACAGCGATTGTGCAGGCGATATTGGCAATTTCGGCGCGAGTGCTTAGCGGCGTGGTCGTTTTTGCCATCGGTCTGTACTTGGCAAATCTAGCTTTCCGCCTGATCTACAGCGTCAACAGCCCGCAGTCCAACACCCTGGCTCAGGCGGCTCGGATCGCCATCATTGCGCTGGTGGGAGCCATGGCGCTGCAGCAAATGGGCGTGGCCACCAGCATCGTCAACTTGGCTTTTGGCCTGCTGTTAGGTGCAGTGGCGGTAGCCTTTGCGATCGCGTTTGGTCTAGGCGGTCGCGATGTTGCCGGAGAGCAGCTGCGCGAATGGCTGAGCGCCTTCCGGCGGCGCACCTAAAGCTGTTCCTGGGCTAGCCCCTGCCGGCTGGTCCCACTCGATCCTCTTCACATTCCTAGCCGTAGCCTCTGGCTGCGGCTTTTTTGCGGGCAGGTATAGCAGTAGCAGCAGATGGATTGATTAGATGCGGGATGCGGGGGTGAAACTCCCGGCTGGGGTGCAGCCCTCATACCCTATTTCTCTTAATCGTCCTAACTAACTCGGCGCCAGCTATAGGGGTAGAGGAAAGCCTCTGCAGATTGAAAGTGGAGCGATTAAAAGCAGGATGATGGCGCTCAGGATTTAGTCCAAGCGGCAAATGCGGGATTTTGTTTATGATGCTAAATTCTAAAATCACGGCAAGTCACCAATGAGCGCCGCTTTCTGGACTGAGCTACGACCGGAGGGAGCTAACGGTAGACGCAGGGAGCTGCGCTCAGTTTAAAGTCTGCTTGGCATGAGCGGCATCTGATCAGGGAACCGATCAATAGCGCGGTTAGTGGCCCTGCCGACCCTACAGACAGTCTCGCCCCAAAGACATTATCAAGTCCTAGAGTTACCCTATCAATTTATTTATGGACAGCCGCGACTGGGCTCAATATATCGAATCGACTGATGGTATTTCCAAACCCTGGCTGCTGGTGCAGTGGCGGTTAAAAATGCTGCAGGAGCGCCGAACTGAGATGGCGGCTGATGAGTATCAAACGGCCCTAGCTGAGCTGCATCAGGATTTGATGAACCTGGGCGAGTGGTGGAAAGGCCAGGAGGAAGAAGTGTTTGGTTTAGGAAGCGAGGACCGTGGCAACCGTTGAGCAACCCGTTCAGGTTTATGATGTGCGCCATCCCAGCTACTACATCAGCCGGGAGGTAAGTTGGCTAGAGTTTAATCGCCGGGTGCTGCACGAAGCCCTAGACGAGCGTACGCCGCTGCTGGAGCGGCTCAAGTTTCTGAGTATTTTTAGCGCCAACCTGGATGAGTACTTCATGGTGCGGGTGGCGGGTATCAAGCAGCAGGTTGCCGCCGAGGTCAGCAAGCGCGCCGCCGATGGCTTAACCCCACCGGAGCAGCTGCAGGCGATTAGCCAGACGCTGCGGCCGATGGTAACTCAGCAGCATGAGTTTTTTGAGCAAACGTTGCGATCGCAGCTCAGTCGCCACGGCATTTACCTGCTCAACTACAAAGACTTGACGCCCAAGCAGCGAGACTACCTCAAAACCTATTTTGAAGAGCAAATTTTTCCGGTCCTCACCCCCCTAGCGGTCGATCCGGGGCACCCCTTCCCCTATATTTCTAATCTCAGCCTCAACCTGGCAGTGGTCGTACGCGACAACCAAACGCAGGAAGAGCATTTTGCCCGCGTCAAAGTGCCCAAGGTGCTGCCTCGCTTTGTCTCCCTGCCCAAGACCGTGCTGAGTTTAGACCAGGTAGCCAGCTGTCACTGGATAGGAGTGCCTCTAGAGCAGGTCATCGCCCACAATCTGGACTTCCTGTTTCCCGGCATGGTGGTGCAGGCCCACTACCTTTTTCGCATAACTCGCAACGCTGACTTAGCGGTTGAAGAGGACGAGGCCGACGATCTCATGCTGGCCATTGAGCAAGAGCTGCGCAAGCGCCGCCTAGGGGGATCGGCCGTGCGGATGGAAATTCACTCCCAAACGCCGCCGCCGATTCGGGCCATGCTGCTGGAGGAACTGGGGCTAGAGGAGGAGGATGTCTACGATATCGACGGGCTGCTGTGCCTGGGCGACTTAATGACCTTTCTCTCACTGCCCCTGCCTGATCTCAAAGATCCTCCGTGGAGTCCGGTCGTACCGCTATCGTTGGCGGTGCTGAGTCGCAGCACCGACGATGACGACGGCCAGGACGATGCTGAAGACATGTTCTCCCTGCTGCGCCGTCAGGACCAGCTGATTCATCACCCGTATCACTCATTTTCGGGCACAGTTCAGTGCTTTATTACCCAGGCGGCCCACGACCCCCATGTGCTAGCCATCAAGATGACCCTGTATCGCACCTCTGGCGATTCCCCCATTGTCCAGGCGCTGATCTCAGCGGCGGAAAACGGCAAGCAGGTGGTGGTGCTGGTCGAGCTGAAAGCCCGCTTCGATGAAGAAAACAATATCAACTGGGCTCGCAAACTAGAAAACTCAGGGGTCCATGTCGTCTACGGACTGGTGGGGCTCAAAACCCACACCAAAGTCGCGCTGGTGGTGCGCCGAGAAAGCGGCCAGATTCGCCGCTACTGCCATATCGGCACCGGCAACTACAATCCCAAAACTGCTCGGCTCTACACTGATTTAGGGCTACTGACCGGCCGCGATGATTTGGGGGCCGATCTGACCGACCTATTCAACTACCTCACTGGCTACTCGCGCCAGAGTGCCTACCGCAAACTGCTGGTGGCTCCAGTGACCCTGCGGCAGCGCATGGTGGAGCTGATCCGCCAGGAAACGGAGCAGGCCCGTCAAGGCAAGCCCGCCCGTATCATTGCCAAAATGAATTCTTTAGTCGATGCCAACATTATCGCAACCCTCTACGAAGCCTCCCAGGCAGGAGTCAAAATCGATTTGATAATTCGCGGCATCTGCTGTCTGCGGCCTGGCGTAGAAGGCGTCAGCGACAATATTCGCGTCATCAGCATCATTGGTCGGTTCCTAGAGCACTCCCGCATTTTCTACTTCCAGAATGGCAACCAGGAGATGCTGATGATCGGCAGCGCCGACTGGATGCCCCGCAACCTCGATAGGCGCATCGAGGCGGTAGCGCCCATCGAAGACGAACGCATTCGCGCCGAGCTGAAGCAGATTCTAGAGATCTCCCTAGCTGACAATCGCCACGCTTGGGATATGCAGAGCGACGGCTCCTACGTCCAACGACGACCCCGGCGGGGACAGCACTGCCGCAGCTCTCAGGGAATTTTTATGGACCGGGCGCTGAAGTCAGCAGGGTAAGAGTAATCGTAGAAGCGGGCCTTTGGCAGAGGACTAGGCTGCTTCCGCACATTATTCTGTTAGCCCATTCAAACTCATTAAGCCGTGAGTTGCTTCGCGCCGGGATAGAAGTGACTGCACAGGAGGTCAGTATGCCGTACGTCAATGTCCGCATCACCCGAGATGGGGTTACTGCCGACCAGAAGAGGCAAATTGTTGAAGAAATCACAGATACGTTGGTCAGGGTCCTCGGCAAAAAGCCAGAGCACACCCACATCATCATCGATGAGGTTGAACCAGAGAACTGGGGGTTTGCCGGAATGCTGACAACGGAATACCGCAACCGGCAGGACGAGGAGAATTGAACGGCTGCTTTGTAGCTGTCTTGATTTCTTGACAGGTCTTTTGGAACTGCGGGCAGCAGATTAATCGTGGGCGCTGCGGTAAAACAAAGCTGCTAGAGCACCTAATAAAAGTAGGCCCAGTACCCCAGAGAGAGGATTCCCTTCCAGTCCCGTGACCCACTCGGGAACGGCTCCGGTTAACTGGACTACCTGCCCTACGCTGATTAGGTAATAGCCCCAGACCAAGCCACCGTGAAGCCCCATTGGATACCCCAAAGCGGTCCGGCGAGGGCTGCTTGAAGGCTGTCTTGAATCTTGCTTCAATGCCTGGTCAGCGTGCTGTTTGGAGCTGGGCTCTAAAGCCTGCCCGTGCGACGGCGATCGTCTGGCCCAGCCCAGGGTGAGCCCCAGCAGAAACAGGCCAAAGAATTGGGGCAGCGTCGCCAAGATATCCGGTAGGGGTTTGATAAAGTGGGCGGCAGCAAAGACCAGAGCCGTGCCAACTAGAGCTTTTCCTGCTGAAAATCCCTGCTCCAGCTCAAACAGCAGCCAGCCTCGAAATAGGAGCTCTTCGGCAAGGCCAACCGCTAAGCCCACTAAGGCCCCCTCCACCAGAATTCGAAGAAGAGATGCTGAAGCTGGCTGGCCGCTGGCCCAACCCAGGGCCAGCTCAATAGCGCCGAGTGCGGCAATACCGCCTAACCCTAGAGCTATGCCCAGGAGCCAGTCCACCGCCAAACCCGGTCGCCAGACCCAGCCGAGGGTAGCCCACGGTTGGGAGATCTGATGCACGCGTTTGGCCCAGGTAGGCCAGAGAACCAAAAAGCCGACGTATAGAAGGCCGGTTGCGATCGCACCCCCCAAGTCGAGCCGTCCGGTGGCGGCTAGCCAGTAAAGCGGCAGGGCTAGGGGCAGCCAGAGCAGCGCTAGCCCCACCAAAAACACCAGCACGCGTAGGGGCGGCGACAGTGGGGCTAGAGCAGCTAGGGGTTTCAAAGTAATTTCGGAGCAGGGAATTTTAGAAAATACGAATCGTCGAAGCCAGGAGCTAGGTTTACTCGTCAGGCTCAATGGTGCTGCTGAGGCCTTTAGACTGCAGCCCTTCGCAGTAAAATTCGGCGTGCTCTTGGGCGCAGGTAATGACTAAGGCTACTCCAGCACTATGAGCCTGCATCATGATGTCCACTGCCTGGGGCATGGTCAGGCTGGGAACCACCTTAACCAACGTCTCCACAACATATTCCATCGTGTTGTAGTCGTCGTTATGAAGCAGCACCCGGTAACGGGGTGCTGGCTTGCGAATAGTGGTGGTACTGCTTTCAGGGGTTTTTACAGGAGTTGCTACAGGCACGGCAAGTTCTCTCCAGATGCTGAGATATCGACACTCCCAAACGGAGCCTGATGACTCTGGCTGCGCCGCTGGGAAGTAGAAGTTGGCGACAATAGCTGACGACCAATCCTGGCCACAGGAGCGAATCTGGTCGGGTTGTGTTTAGTCACAGAAAGCGGTCTATGGTTG
The DNA here is from genome assembly GCA_036702895.1 of Trichocoleus sp. Lineage (GTDB taxonomy): Bacteria > Cyanobacteriota > Cyanobacteriia > Phormidesmidales > Phormidesmidaceae > JACVSF01. The sequence continues at coordinate 10,271 of DATNQE010000194.1, forward strand.
CCCGAAAACGGTTTTCCAATAGACCTAGCTCAATTGTTCTTAATCTTTACCTTTTGTTTTATCACACTCTTGCCGTCATCGGCTTCTCTGCCCCTAGCCGCCTTGAGGCATTCGCTAGAATAGGGGCCACCCGTCAAGTTGAGCTGTATGAGTACCTTTCAGCCGCACCAGATTGTCTACCTAGAAAAAGGAAGAAGTCGGCTGTACGCTGAGGCGATTCAAATTGTTGCCGACAGAGCGCTCTGTTGGGCTAGGCCGCTGGCGCTAGTTGAGCAGACCCTTGATGTTGCCCCCAGCGAGACCCACGGACAGCCGCTGGCGCTCGCGTTCTCAGAGGCAGGGGAAGTATATCCCCTGGTTGATGGTCCCGATATTCTCTGGCCGCTAGAGCACTTCAAGCCAGCACTGGATACCGATGTGCTGCCGCTGCTGGAGCTAATGCATCAGGAAAAATCAGAGGGATGCGATCGCAGCCGCACCCATGAGCGACTTCAGCAGTTCATCCGGCAGTTTTGGCCGTAGAGTTCCTGCTGTGGTAAGTACGGCCCTGCTGAGGAAACGGTTTTGGGGACGGCTGCTCCGTCAACACCTTTTTATATGAAGACTTGATGAAGACAGGCTGAAGAGCCGTCGCAGATTCAACTCGTAGCAAATCAAACAGCCTGAGCAGAACTCCAGGGGTCACTGTCTGTGAGGCGTTGGCCGCCCTAGAAGCTGGGAACCAGCTTGATTCGGCCAGCGTCCATCTCGCTCATGAGCAGCTCTAGGGCTTCGCTATCGGCCTCAGGCAGATAGCCCAGCCGAGTTAGCTCAGAGTTAATGCCAGCTTCAATATCGGGGGTAAGCTGCCGAATGTAGATAGCTTTTTCAACCAGGCTGCGGATCGTTGCAGAGGACCGAATAGACATAGACGCTTAGAGAGTTAGGTGTAAGGCGCTAAGCGTATTCTCCCTGGTCTGGTTGGTTCAATACGTGATCTAACTCGGGCTGAAAATGTGATTTCCAACTCAGTATTTTGTGATGGTGATCACTAAACTTAACAGTTGTTGGCGATACCTTCAGTGGAATCACTTACCCAAAACTTTACACGGTACAGAATCCAAATCAAGATTCGACGAAATGGTCATTAGGGGGTGGGCATCTTAGTGGCGTACGGCTTAACTTCGGTGTCATCAGGTTAGTCCCTGCACGGCGTTTGAGCTTAGGAAAATCTCTAACAGGAGTGAAACAGGTATGCAAAGCTTGTCTGCACGGATGGCAGTCGTTCAACCCAATGGTTCGCTCAATGCGTCCAATTCTGGCGAATTTCAAGTCGAGCTGACTAATCGTCTCCAGTCAGACTATGCGTCGGGGCTGGTTGTGGATATGAGTCAGGTCGAATCCCTCGATAGCGCCGGTTTGATTTCTCTAGTCTCGGCCCTGAAGCTAGCCCGCCAGCTCAGCAAGTCCTTCTATTTGTGCTCGGTACCGCCCTCCATCCGCATTGTTTTTGAGCTAACTCAGCTCGACCGGGCTTTTGAAATGGTCGATGAAATGCCTGGTCCCCTGCTGGCGGCCTAGCGTCTCTTCGCCTATCCCCACCTCAAGTCCTCAGAGGAGTTTTTGGGGGCAGCCTCCCTTGCCCCAATGTCAACAGCCGTCCCGTTGGGATTGGCCCAAGCAAAGCTGGTTCTCCGCCGAAACGCCGTGCTAGGCAGTACCTCTGGAGCCGGGCTGAGCCTCGAAAGCTTAACCCTTTGAAGCTGCGCTCTTAGGTTTCGCGCTGTAGCTTCCAGGCTGGTTCTTTTGCCCTCTGCAAAGAGTCGCTGCCTACAGGTCACCTGAAAGTAAGCCATGTCACTTCCCTAACTCCTGCGGCAGCGCAGGAGTTTTTTATGGCTTCTGTTTTTGAAAGCTGGTGGTCAGTGGCTCAAAGCGAATGCCGTTATCGCGATAGCCACTGGAATTAGGACGGGATGCAGGGCTGGAATTCCTGGCTGGGGGCACCTTCATACCCCCAAAAATAGGTGTCCTGAGCAACGTGGCGACAGCTACAAAAGGGCATTCCGCAGCTTTCCGCTATAGTGGAAAAGCAGTATTTTAGGGGCTTTCAGCCTCGCTATAGGGCCGTGACCTTAGCCATTGACCGCCTTTTAACCCCCGACATTCTCAAACCCGCCCGCTATTTAGGGAATGAGCTGGGCGCCGTGCACAAACCTTGGGAGTCGGCGCAGGTGCGCTGGGTCTTGACCTACCCAGAAGTCTATGAGGTGGGCGCGTCTAACCTGGGTCACATCATTCTTTACAGCATTCTCAATACCCAGCCCCGGCAGCTGTGCGATCGCGCCTACCTGCCAGCCCCCGACCTGGCTAAAAAGCTGAAGGAAAGCACCCTGCCCCTGTTTGCCGTAGAGTCGCGCCGCCCGCTGGTAGACTTTGACATTTTGGGCTTTAGCCTTAGCTACGAGTTGGGAGCCACCAATGTTCTGGAAATGCTGCAGCTAGCAGGCATTCCTTTAACCTGGAAGGAGCGCTCTCAACCTGGTCCTTGGCAGCCCGAACAGGGCAGTTGGCCCCTCATTTTTGCGGGCGGACAGACCGCCACTTCCAACCCTGAGCCCTACGCTGACTTTTTCGACTTCATTGCGCTGGGAGACGGGGAGGAACTGCTGCCCGAGATCGGCCTGGTGCTGGAGGAAGGCAAAGCCGCTGGCCTGAGCCGCGAAGACCTGCTCCTCGATCTAGCTCAGGTACCTGGAGTCTACGTGCCCCGCTTCTACGACATGGCGGCAGATGGCTCAGTACACCCTAACCGGCCGGATGTGCCCCAGCGAATACTGCGCCGGGTAGCTACCCCGATTCCGGCCTACTCCATCGGCTTAGTGCCCTTTGTCGAAACGGTTCACGATCGCCTCACGATTGAAATTCGGCGGGGCTGTACCCGGGGCTGCCGCTTTTGCCAGCCGGGCATGTTGACTCGACCTGCGCGCGACGTGGAGCCCGAAGCTGTCGTCGACGCCATTGAAAAAGGCATGCGGGCTACGGGCTACAACGAATTTTCTCTACTGTCCCTGAGCTGTTCGGACTACTTGGCGCTGCCTGCCGTCGGTGTGGAGATCAAAAACCGGCTCAAGGACGAAAACATTTCCCTGTCGCTGCCCAGCCAGCGAGTCGACCGCTTTGATGAAAATATTGCTCATATCATTGGCGGCACCCGTCTGACTGGGTTGACCTTTGCTCCCGAAGCGGGCACCCAGCGCATGCGGGACATCATCAACAAGGGACTGACTAACGAAGAACTGCTCAAAGGCGTCAAAACCGCCTACGAACAGGGCTGGGATCGGGTCAAGCTCTATTTCATGATTGGCCTGCCCGGTGAGACTGACGAAGATGTGCTCGGTATTGTCGAAACCGTGCGCTGGCTGCGGCGCGAGTGCTACATCCAGGGCCGCAAGGCGCTCAACTTTAACCTCACTATCTCCAACTTCACCCCCAAACCCCACACCCCCTTTCAGTGGCACTCTGTTTCCACTACTGAATTCCTGCGCAAGCAGGCGTTGCTCAAGGCCGAGTTCAAGCACCTGCGCGGCCTCAAGGTCAACTTCACCGATGTTCGCATTTCGGCAATGGAAGACTTTGTGGGACGGGGCGATCGTCGTCTTGCCGCCGTCGTACAGCGCGCCTGGGAACTCGGGGCCGGAATGGACTCCTGGTGGGAGAGCCTGGAGCGGGCTTACGGCGCCTGGACCCAAGCCATTGAAGAAGCGGGTCTGACCTGGAAGTATCGCCAGATCGACCAGGGCGAGTGGAATGTGTTTAGTGAGGCAGAGGGTAAGGCAGAGGGCGACTCCTCCCTCCTCTCTCCTCCCTCCTCCCCCGCCTACGACGCTCCCCTGCCGTGGGACCACCTCGATACCGGCATCGACAAAAGCTGGCTGCAGGAGGACCTGCAGCGGGCCTTAGCGGCAGCGGTAGTGCCTGACTGCTCTTTCGAAGGCTGCTCTCACTGCGGCGTTTGCGGGCCTGACTTTGGCCACAACATTGTTGTGCCGCCGCCGCCCATCCCAGCCTTTGAGGGACATTTTCAGCCTAGCCAGGAGCGCCAGCAGCGGCTGCGCGTGCGCTTGGGCAAGCTGGGAGAGATGGCTTACCTGGGGCACCTGGATGTGGTGCGTCTGCTGGACCGGGCGGTGCGACGGGCATCGCTGCCGATTACTTTTAGCGGCGGCTTTCACCCCACCCCGCGCATCTCTCCGGCCAACGCGCTGCCGCTAGGAGCAACCAGCAGTGGTGAGGTTGTGGTCTTTGAGCTGAAGGCCTGGGTCGATCCCCAGGAATTTGGGGCTCGGTTGGGGGCGCAGCTACCCCCCGCAATGCCGGTTCTGGCGGTGGAGTCGGTGGCGCTGGAGTCACCCTCGGCGACTAAGGTTTTGGCCCAGGCAGAATATTGTCTGACGGTTGCTGCCCCAGAGCCCATTGAGGTCTCTGACTGGAGCCAGTGGTTGGCGGCTGTCGGCAGCGCTGGTGAAATTCTCTGGGATCACACTACCAAATCCGGTAAGCGGCAGCAGGTGAACCTGTGCGATCGCATCTACCACCTATCGGCTATCGCGCCTGAGCAGTGGACGGACGAATTGCCGCAGGGTTATCCCGTACCGGAGTCGGGTCAGCAGGTACTCCGCTACGTCGGCAGCTGCCGCAACGACGGTACCCTGCTGCGGCCTGAGCAGGTCGTCTTTATGCTGGAGCAGGTCGCTCAAACCTCCCTACAGCTGCGGCACATTCACCGCAGTCGGCTGATTTTTGAAACGCCTTAATCTAACCCGTAGCGTTACAGCTAAGTTTTAGCCAGCTGAGCTTTAGCCGGCTAAAACTTAGCCGGTTAAAACTCAGACGGTGGAGCGCATCCGCTGCCAGAGCTGGAGGTAAGCGTCCTGTGCGGCGTCCGGTAGGGGGGCCAGGAACTCACTGCGCTGCTGCAGCTCTGGCGTGAGGGTCAGCAGCGGTCGGTCCCTAAGAGCCTCTGGCAGCTCCTGTGGCCCCTGTCCCCAAAAGCGAGGCGAACTGCCCAAGCTGTAAAGCGTTAGCTCCAGCGCCGTTTGCTCCGCCAGACAGTAGTTGATCCAGGCTTGGCTTAGCGCCAATAGCGATGCGTCTGGTTGACCCTTTGTTAGGGCAGGCTGTACCCAAAGATCGGCCGATAACAGAGTGCCTTCCTGGGGGGCAACGGCAGCGAATTGTCGGTACTCCTGCAGCAGCGGCAAAATATCGGTAGACCAGCCTACCGCCAGAGCAATATCTTCCAGCACAAGAGGCTCGACGTAATGATTGGAGCTGTAAAATCGGGTCTGGCGCTGAAGGGCGGTCAGCCGGGCGGGTAGTTCAGCAACCGATTCGAGCGCAGGCTCATTGGCCGAAGCCCCCAAACTTTTCAGCGCTAGCCCCAGCACGATGCGGGGATGGTCGGGAAGCGCCAGGTGCTGCTGCAGCTCTGGCCGCAGTAGGTCAGCCCAGCCCTGGGGCTGCCAGCCTAATCTCTCAAAATAACGGCGGTTGTAGACGATTTGTAAGTAGCCCCAACGGTAGGGGATGCCCCAAATGTTGTCTTGACGGCTCGGCTGCCCGGTGCGATCGCGCCGGCTCAGCTCCTGCCACAGCGCCGGTAAGGCATCCCACGCCGATAGCCCCTGTGGGTCAATTGGGGCTATCAACCCTTCCTGAATAGCGGGCTGCAGCCAGTAGTCCCCTAAAGTGGTCAAAATGGCCGGGGGACGGTTGGCTGAGCGGTTGCCGCCGGGCCGCCAGCGAGAGGGAGCCGGGGTCGGCGACTGCCATGCTCTGAGCCGCTGAAATAGCTCCAAAAGAGTCTTGCCGGTCTCAAAGACCGCCTCAGTCTCGCTGGGCTGCTGCCGCTCAAACGCATTCACTAACCGCAGGGGAACAGAGCGGTCTAATAAATAGATCCGGGGCGCAGCCGAATTGAGCAGGCCGCCACAGCCTGCCAAAGCCATACTGAGCGGCAGAAATGCAGCTCCTGCTAACACTGTGCGGCGTTTCATAGCTCCTCAATCCGTTGCACGCTCTTCCATTCTCCCTTGTGTTGGAGAAATCAGACAGGTTAGGGACCTTACAGCCCGTAGTTAGGCAGCATCAGCAGCTGAAAGCGCCTTTAGGGCTGTTCATGTCAGAGTCAACTACAGCTGGAATCGGTGGGGTAAGCGGCCCAGCGGGTGATTGCTTCGCTCAGTTCGGTTTCCAGTGCAGCTACATTGCCTTCTAGATAACGCTAAAAAGAGGGCCCGCGACCAGGGTAAAAAAGGACAATTGGGTCTCTTCATGGCTTGGCAGTTCGCTCTACGATTAGCTAGCCCCATCTAGAGACAAACATCTAAAGCGGTCGGCCAGCAATGTATTGCGTCAACTCCTGGAGAAAAACCCGAAGACGAAATGGTGAATTTCCTATGGATATCTTCGCTACAAAAAAGCGTTTCTAGGTCCATATTTGCAGCATAAATTACCCTGAAGTAATTTTTTCCTAAGGCAAAATTTTATATAGGAAAGCAAGCTAATCAAATTAAAAAAT
>DATNQE010000195.1:0-4666 GCA_036702895.1 Trichocoleus sp.
TTACCCTGAGCCCCCACTTCACAAAGGTGCTGTGGAAGATGCTGCAGCCCTCTCTGGAGCTGCGCTACCAGAGCGTGGAGGAACTGGAGCGTTCCCTAGCGCTGGAGCCCTACCTAGATACGCTCTCTGGCTGCATGAACACCCAGCCTCGCCCGGCCGAATCTCCCATGGCCGTGACGACGGTCGTGCCTATGGATGGCTACTTGACGCCGATTCAGCGGGAAGCGGCCGCTATTCGACGCTGGCGGATGCGGCGCACCGCCTGCCAAAAGCCCCGCCAGCGGTTTGGCACCACCAGCACAGCAACTGTTTACTGAGGTATGGCTATAGCCACTGCATTAGGGCAGGGGGCAGCTTGGACTCCCAAGAGCAGTTAAGCCCCATTCCCCTTCCGTTCAATGCCCTTAACAGCATGGCTAGCTTTAATCAGCAGGTGGCTGAGAAGGTTCCGCTGGGTTAGCGCTGGTTCATTCCCGCTAGCCACTCGCGGATCTGCTCTAGCAAGGCTCCGGGGCCAATACCAAATACGGTCCATAGAGCCAGCAGCACAAAGCCCACAAAAAGCAGAGTGCGCAGGGTGGATTTGACCACCTTAAATATCCACCCGACGACCAGAAGAACGACGAGCAGCGCTCCGAGAACCAGAACGATTTCCACGGTGCCTATCCTTACTTCAGAAAAACGACAGTTTACCGCAGAGAAACAACCGTTGTTTGGGTGAGCGTTTCGCGGGCTGTGAGCACCTCTGCTCTAGCCCATTGATCCACCGTGAGAATGTCTTCTAGAGAGGGGTTAGCGATCAGGTCATCACGATGGCGATCGCAAACCCGCTCGATTAGCCGAGCAATATCTAGATAGCCCACCTGCTCTTCCAGGAACAGTGATACGGCCTGCTCGTTGGCTGCATTCAGTACAGCTGTCATGGTGCCGCCCGCTCGCCCAGCGGCGTAGGCCAGATCCATACAGGGATATTTGTCGTGGTTGGGCTCGCGGAAGGTCAAGCTGCCCGCTTTGACTAGATCGAGCGGCTCCCAATCGGTGTAGATGCGCTCGGGCCAGGAGAGGGCGTAGAGCAGCGGCAGGCGCATATCGGGCCAGCCCAGCTGGGCCAGCATGGAGGTGTCCTGCAGCTCAATTAGTGAGTGAATAATGCTCTGGGGATGGATAACGATGTCGATGCGATCGTAGTCCAGGCCAAACAGGTAGTGCGCCTCGATCACCTCCAGACCCTTGTTCATTAGGGTGGCCGAGTCTACAGTGATCTTGCGGCCCATGGACCAGTTGGGGTGCTTGAGGGCATCGGCAACCGTCACGGAGGGCAGCTTCTCTACCGGCCAGTCGCGGAAAGCCCCGCCTGAGGCCGTCAGCAGGATCCGCCGTAGCCCCTTTTCGGGAACGCCCTGGAGGCACTGGAAGATGGCGGAGTGCTCCGAATCAGCGGGCAACAGCTTGACCCCGTGCTGCTCCACCAGCGGCAGCACTACGGGGCCTCCTGCAATGAGGGTTTCTTTATTCGCCAGGGCAATATCTTTGCCGGCTTCAATGGCGGCCAGGGTCGGCAGCAGTCCGGCGCAGCCGACAATGCCCGTGACGACCGCTTCAGAATCTCCATAGCGGGCTACTTCGACGACGCCCTCATCACCTGCAAGAATCTGGGGCGTATAGTCAAGATCTGCGATCGCATCCCGCAGCTCCCCCAGCTTATCCTGATTACAAATCGCTACAATCTCAGGCCGAAACTGGCGCACCTGCTGGGCCAACAGCTCCACATTGTTCCCTGCAGCAATTCCAACCAGGCGAAACTGGTCGGGGTGGTGCTGCACAATGTCTAAAGTCTGAGTGCCAATGGAGCCGGTAGAGCCGAGCAGAGAGATTGCTTTCACGGGTACCTCAGAAAAATAGGGATCGATACCTAATAGAATCTCACGGCGGCAGACGTTATTGGTGGGTAGGTGGGGGGATTTTGGGAGAGGGAGCCGAGTGAGGGACATCCAGTATCGGGCAGGCAGGCCTACACTCTGCCCGTATACCTTCTGTATTTAGCTCACTACATTTAGCCCGCTACATTTAGCGACTTACGGAATCAGGACGGACGCCCCTTCTCGATAAAACACTCCCGCCACAGCTCCGGCCATCAAAGTTGCCAACGTGCCAGCCCACAGGGCCTTCCAGCCGAGCTCGCTGATGTCTTTACGCCGTGAAGGGATCAGGCCGGCCAGACCGCCTACAAAAATTCCCACGGAGGGAATGTGGGCAAACCCACAAAGGGCATAGCTAACAATGAGCAGGGTACGCTCGTTAATGGCTCCTTCAGCCGATAAAACCGCTAGCTGCTGGTAGGGCGGAATCGCCGTTTCCAAAAGCCGTCGACCAATAATGACAGAGGCTTGCCACAGCTCGCTCCACTCCAGCGAGACACCCGTTAGGAAGGTCAGGGGCAGGAAAATGGCGCCCATAATGTTCTGTAGCGTAATTACGCTAAAGAGCTGTCCAATGGGTCTAAGCAATGCAATAGAGCTATTAGCCAGCCCAGCTAAAGAGGCAAACAGCAGGTTGAGCAGGGCAATCAGGCCCAAGATGGCGACTAGAACAGCGGCAATACCCACTGCCATCTTGACCCCATCTAGAGCTCCCCCAATGAGAGCATCCATTGGACTCTGACCAACCAGCTCGGGGTCTTCCTTGTCTTCGGGTACATGACCTAGGGACTCGGGCACCTCTTTCTCCGGCACCAGCAGCTTGGAAATTACAAAACAGGCCGGAATCGTCAGAATCGAGGCCGACATTAAGTGCCCGGTGATTGTCGGAAAAACGGGACGCAGAAAGCCTGCATACAGCGCGAGCACCGTGGAGGCGATTGAGCCAAAGCAGGAGGCCAAAATGGCGCATAGCTCGCTGCGGGTCATGTTGGCTAGAAAAGGCTTGACCGCAATCAAAGACTCAATACCAACGAAGATGTTTGCGGCCCCCGAGAGGGACTCTGCCCCACTCAAGTTCATCGTGCGGCGGAAAATACGGGCGAAGAACTGCACAATTGGCTGAATTAGGCCAAGGCGGTAGACCAGGCTCAGCAGGGCCGAGAAGAAAATAATTTGGGGCAGGGAGCGAAAGGCAAAGATGTAGCCCATATCGAGATTGGCGGCGCCAATGCGATCGCCCGCTACAGGGGTAAACGCCGGAGTTAAGGCGCGGGCAATCCAGCGGCCGGCTCCCGTAGGGCCGACTGACCGGCTCAAATCGGGAACGAAGATCGGGCCGAACAGGAAGCGGCCCCCTGCATCAGATGCATCGATAATGCCGTTAACTAAGTTGTTTAGGCCTAGGATCAGCTCACGGGTAAAGGGCATGGCAAATACCAGCAGCCCAATTAACAGCTGCAGTGCAATGCCCCAAAAGATGACTTTCCAAGGTATAACCCGGCGGTCTTCGGAACCTAACCAGGCAATGAAGCAGAGGCCAAAAATCCCTAATAGAGACAGTAGATTAAGCATCGGCCACCTGCTTTACCCTTGCGAACGCGATCTTACCGCCCACCACGATATCCGAGCTTTTGGGGACTTTCTCGCACCCTTAAAACTTTGATACGGAACATAATGAGGGTTAGCGCCTGGTGACACGTCCCATGATCAATGCCTTTTCTCCGATTGCGCCTAAGTGGACTGAAGCAGCGACTCACACAACTCAGTTCTGCTGCCCTCGCTGTGGAGCCGAAACTGGCAAAGCCCAGGCGGTTTGGATTAATCGACGATCGCCTGTCTACACTGAGAACCACCGCCGCAAGTGGCAGGAGTTTTACCACTGTGAGTGCGAGACGGCCTGGTGGGCTTGGAGCAGCGATCGCCCGCCCGCGCAGTATAGTCAGCGGCAGGACATCGAGGATGACGGGGACTTCTTTGTGTAGATTGCGAGGTTAAAAGTCTATATCTCGATATCTCGATGAATGAGGATTGACCTACTGTTTTCCGGTTGCTTTTCATTGCCTGGGTAAGCCATGACCATTCATGTTTTTGGCAGCCTCAATTTTGATCTAGTCTGTCAGACACCGCGTTTGCCCGTGCCCGGGGAAACGATTTTGGGGACCGGGTTTACTACCGTGCCCGGCGGTAAGGGTGCAAATCAGGCGGTAGCGGCAGCTCGACTGGGTGCGCCTGTACGGATGGTGGGGCGCGTAGGGGCAGATAGCTTTGGCCAACGACTGCTGACGGCGCTGACCGATGAAGGGATTGATGCAGCTGCCGTGCGGGTAGAGCCTGAAGTGAGCTCAGGGGTGGCTGCGATCGCAGTTGACCCCCACGGCCAAAACCACATTATTGTGGTTCCCGGTGCCAACGGCCTGGTTGATGAGTCTGACGTGCACCGCCTAGCTACCGAGCTCACCGTAGGGGACGTGCTGCTGCTTCAGTTTGAAGTGCCGCTGCCGGTGGTGATGGCCGCAGCTGCGGCCGCCCGGGAAAAAGGCGTTACCGTCATCGTTGATCCGGCCCCAGCTCACAGAGACCTGCCAAGCGACTTTTACGCGGCAGTGGACTGGCTGACGCCCAATCAAACAGAAGCCGAGGCCCTAGTCGGGTTCACAGTAAAAACGCTGGCAGCCGCAAAAGAGGCTGCCAGCGTTCTTCGTCAGCAAGGCGTAGCAAATGTCGTTATCAAGCTGGGGGCCGATGGC
>DATNQE010000474.1:0-2645 GCA_036702895.1 Trichocoleus sp.
TTTTGTCGAGTTTCCGTCCAGGTATATTCTGGGTCTCGGCTAAAAACGTACAGCCGGCCCCGCTCCCCATTGCGAACAATGATCGCCGTGCCAAAAATTTGGTATTCAGCGCCCAGATAGCGATTGACCTGACGATCAAGCGCCATCATGGCGTTGCGCGATAGAGAGAGAGAAGCGTTGCCGCCTGGAGGAGGCGCAAAACTCGCAGTCACCTGACGAGTTGCGGCCTCTAGAGCCGAGCGCACATCCTGGCACTGGTCGTCGCTCTGGCAGTGCAGCCGCTCTAGCCGCACTTGGCCGTCCGCGCGAAACAGCACCAGCGCACCGCCCGTCGCGTCTGTCACTCGGCTGGCGATCATAGGAATCAGCTCTAAGAACTGATTCAAGTTGTTCAGGCTGCGCAGGGCAAACCCAAGGGAGCTGAGCAAGTCCTGAATCTTGTACTGCTCCCGCTGAAGGCGAGCCACTAGCTCCTTGAGAGCAAACACGGGGGTCGCCTCTGGCAAGGGACTGTTGCCAGCGCTTTCAAAAGAGGGTGATGACCCCGGTGGAATGGGAACAGCGGTCATAGATTCAGAGATGGCAAAGAACTCGAGCGGTACCTTGGCTATAGCTTGTGAGGGTGATGATGCTTTTGAATCAAGCTGTGTACTTGCAGAGGGTTATCAGGAGATGTTAGCGCAGGTCTTGCCAAGGTCTAGTTAACGCCCCTGGGCAAAGCGTGAGGGGCCGATGGAGAGCGCTGACTAATCAGGTGCAGTAGTCGAAGACTGGCCTAAAGGCCACTGCGGAGAGCACCAAATTTGGAGACTAAGCATAACATTCCCTACGCTTTTGGATCACCCCCAGAGAAGATTAAAAGAAACGGAAGCCGTCATTAGTCAGTCAGCTCCTGCTAGACAGCCTTTTGCAGCTAGAACGCTCCGACTTTACACCCTTAATAAAGGCTCAGCGGTGGGGCTCGGCCAGTTCGTATCTTGGCAGGGAACCTAAGGCAGGGAACCTAGGGGTAGATGACTGTGCCGGTCTCTGTCAAATCCGGTCTCTAGCAAATACTGAGAGGAAACGGTCCTGAAGTCTCGTTCTGGCAGCGAGTTTAGGGGCTTGAGGTCTAGGTATTGAGGAGGGCTTGATTGGAGGGTGCTTAAGGCAAAGACATTAGGCCGGGGCCAGCTTGCGGTTATTTTAGCGGATTTGTCTGAGAGTGGGGCGTTTGTCCCCACGGATCGATCTTTAGTGGGTAACAACGGAGCGGCGGCAAAATTCTAGCGCCGCTGATAAAGACTCAGTCTGCTGAGGATAAGCCACATTGGGGCGCTGCAAAACCACCAGCGGAATGCCCAACGCCTGGGCCACGCGGCGTTTTGTCTCTTCTCCCCCAGGGGCACCCGAAGCCTTAGTTACAACGCAAGTAATCTGCCACTGCTGCCAAAGGGCCTGCTCCAAAGCCTCACTGACAGGAGGTCGCAGCGCAATCAATCGGTCTGGCGTGAAACCAGCCTGAAGCGCTGCATTGAGAGCTACAGGGGAGGGCAAAATACGGGCAAATAGAACTGCTCGCTGCTGCCAAATGCGGAAGGGCTCGAGCCAGCGGTAGCCCAAGGTCAGCAATGCTCTGTGGCCTTCTAAGTAGGAAGTCGCCAACAGGTCGTCCAGCGTTGCCATTGGCACTATGCCGCTTTCTGCCTCTAGATCCCTGGCTACTTCGGCTCGCTCAAATCGTAGATAAGGTCTTAAGTCAGCGGTTGCGATCGCAAGCCGAGAAATTTCCACCGCAAACGGATGCGACGCATCCAGGATGGCGCCAATGTTTTCCTGATCAAGAAATTCTGGTAGCGTAGCCGCTGTTAATTGTCCTACCCAAACCCTCAGCGTCGATGCCACAGGATATAGAGAGGCGGCTGAAGGCGTCGTCACGCTTACAGTACAGGGGACGCCCTCTAACACGAGAGCCTGAGCCAGCACTGCGCTTTCCTGAGTGCCTCCAATGAGCCATAGGCGAGCGGGCTCTAGTGGAATCTCTACCACTTCACTCGGTAGAGATGAAACGGATCGTGGTCTTTTTGAGACAGCAGCCGGGCACCGCTGGCTTTGATTAGCTTGGGCCAGGTCTCTAGGGGCTCCAGCTGCACCTCTGCCCCTAGGTAGGTCTCCAAAATCGCCCAATTTTCTGCCGTAGGCTGCTCTGGATCAATCACATCAAATACAAACACGCCCTCTGGCTTCAGCACCCGCTTGACCTGAGCTATAACCGTTTCCCAATAGTCAGGAGCGTAGTAGCAGCTCACCCCAGTGGCAATTACCAGGTCAAAAAAGCCTTCGTCATACTCCAGCTTGTGGGCTGGGCCAACCTGGCAGCCCTTAAACAGCTTAGAGTTGAGCTGAGGACCCCGAGAGACTAGCGCCTTTTGGGCCACAGCGCTGACATCCTGTCCGTAAAATAGGGCCTCCCAGTCGCGCCAGGGATAAATTAAGAAGCTCACGCCACAGCCCACATCTAGACACCGCTGCCCTCGGCGCGGCTTAGCCACTTCCCAAAACGGGGAGGCTAGGCGGGAGTTTAGATGCCCAGAGGCCCACTCTCTAAAAATGGGCATCTCTTCAACTTCCGGCGGCAGCTCAAAGGCCGTTCCCAAAAACTCCCG
>DATNQE010000476.1:0-6434 GCA_036702895.1 Trichocoleus sp.
TGCTTTGGCGAATTTCGGGATACAGCCGATTAATTGGCAGCATGAGCCCAATGCCTAGACCCAGCAGGGTAATCCCCTTGAGAACGCTCACATCTTGATACAGCCAGCTGAGCAACCAGCCGTCAAAAGCCTCCATAACCCCGCCCAAGAACCACAGGAGCATCGCCAGAGCCAGACCGATTAACAGGCCTACAACCGGCGTGCCCTGGGCCAATAGAACCGGAAGATAGCTCCTACCTTGGGTCCCCCCACTGATGCGGATTCCGGCTTTAGCGTCAGCAGCAGAAAGGAGGCCAAGGCCAGCGCCACTGCGCTCTAGCACCAGGAGTCGTTCCCCCAGCAGCGGATGGGGAAGATTCCACAGCAGCCAGCGCCGATAGGGGTTTTGTCGGTCCCAAGCGGTGATCGCCGTTAAATTGCTAGGAGTCAAGCAGCTGCCGGGGCTAAGGGCAATTTGCTGACTCAAGGGCGTTAATAGATCCAGACTCTCCAGCAAGGGCGACGTATAACCCTTTTGCTCAATATGAGACGCCAGGCTGTGGGTTAACTTCAGCAGGCACTGTGCATGAACCGTTGGATTTTGGGTGAGCGTCACAGCGGTGCGATCGCAGTACTGGCTGCGCAATCGCGACAGCCAAAGCCCAGCCTTACGCAGCAGCCAGAAGAGCCCGTAGCAAAGCGACGCCAAGAGTCCTGCTAATGCACGCAGCAACGCGATCCGCTGCCGGTCCCCCCACTGCGCGCTCTGCCAGTAGCCCTGATGAACTAGAAATAGAAGCGTTCCTAGCCCTGACATCAGAGGCATCTCCCAGTGCTGAAGATGGCCCATTTCGTAGGCGTAGAGGCTGGCTAGTTCAGCATCCTCGAACTGCTCAAGCAGGCCTTGGCTCACGACAATGCGCATATTGCTGGGCCACCAGCCGTAGCTGAAGCAGAGAGGCGCTTGATCCGGCAGCAGCCGCAGCTCCGGCAATGGCCAGCCCTTTTGCTGGCACATCTGCCTCAGCGTTCGTACAGTGTCTGGGGCATCGATCTTGAGCTGTCGGGGCAAAAGCACCTTTTGGCGGTAGAGATAGCGCAGCAGAAAGTCCATGACCCACGGACTCGCTAAGAGTAGAGCGACGAGTCCAACCCCTATGGCCACTGAGTAGTGGCTGTCAAAGTTGACTGGTCGAAGTGCTGGAGTTAGCCGGTAAAGCCGTAGCGACAGCGCTTCGATTAAACCTTGGGTGAACCCGACCAGCCAATAAATCAGCCAAAATAGACTTACAGCAGTGGTTCCCAGGGCAATCCAAAGCTTTAGGGGCGGCAGAGGCGCTGGCGCTTGAAACGGAAGTGGGTGTGGGGGCAGCGGCTCCCCATCGTTAGCAGCAAGATTATCTGGTGGAGAGGTTTCAACTGAGGTGGATACAGCAGGCGACAGGGGAGCCGGGTCAATGTCTGCTGATCGAAGTGGCAAATGACCACTTTGATTAAGTCGCTGATAGTGAAATAGAGATGCTGTTACCGTCGGCTCCCCCTGCGCTAATTCGTCCTGAATTGAGCTTTTGCCAAATTGAGTAGACAGCCGCTCGCCGCTCTGGTCGGCGGGTGAGGCAGTGGGTTGTGAAGGGGTTGCTGCTGGTATCCCAGGCTGAAGTTTGTAGCTGACTGGAGCAGAAGGCGTTTGAGGTGAAGGGGCTTCAGAGCTAGCGGGAGCAAGGGGCATAAACCCGCTGCGGTCTGATTGCCTAGGAGCTCCAGCGCTATCGGCAGAAACCGTTGAGGGGCTCGCGACTGGGGGTTCAGCTGTGGCCGGGGTCGAGTTACGGGTCAAAGTGCTGAGTGTGCTCTGTGCCCAGCTTTTGACTTGGGGGTTAGGGTGATTGGTCAGAGGACGGCATAGCGTGGCAGCGGCAGCGCCATCTCCTAGTCGGGTATAAACCCGAATCAACCCTATTTGAGCCTTTACCTGATAAGAAGCAGGCACTTGAGGATGGCGTAGCGCTTCAAAAGCAGCAATCGCGCCTGCATAATCTTGCTGCTGTACTGCTTGTGACCCTCTTTGCAGCAGCTCTTTGGGTGTAGCACCAGAGGAAGGAGAAGATGCGGGGGGCTGCCCAGAAGACTCGGCCATAGCGCTATGCAATCGATTTCTTTTGAAGTTTCTTCTGAAGTTATAGAGTGCCCACCTGGTTTTGGAGATGCCTCTCTGCATCAGGTCAAAATCCCCTACCAGTGGCCAAACAGCTTTTATTGAGAATCCTCAGGAGGATTTCCAACTAGCAGAGCCTGGACAAACTCATACAAATCCGGCTCGGTTGCGCCTGTAAGCTGGCGCTCTTTCAAGTCCATCAGCCCTTTGGCGAGTGCCGCCGCTCGTCCTTTGTAGTCTCGATGTGCCGCCAACAGATCGGTGAAAATGCTCTCTTCAATTTGAATGCGGCTGGCTAACTCAGAAAGGGGAGTGCTGTAGGCAACTGCTTCTACATCGTATTTCAATAAAAAGATGAGTGCGCCACTCTGCTTCTGCAGCGCTGCCTGTAGCTGTCGCAGGTCGAGGTCTAAACGGTCAAATCCAGCCTGCCCCTCAATTCGCAGCTCTACCAAGGGTGCTTGTTCTGGGTTCAGGGCGCCGCTTGCGATCGCACCTGCCACCTCATCGGCTGCTGCTTGGGCTACTTCCTCCTGGCTTTCCTGACCCCGTAAAGTGAGGCTCAGCCGCACGATAGGGCGCTGATAGTAGTCAGTCTTAAGATCGGCCTGGACGCCTTGACTGTTCATCTCAACTAAATAAGCTCCCCGCTGGTAGCCTGATTCCTCAACATTGTTTGCCTCTAGAGAACCGGGGTTAAAAATCCAATTCTCCATGCTGTACTGCTTGTGGATATGTCCCAAAGCCAAGTACTCAACCCCTGCCTCCTTCAGCGGTAGTAAGTCGGCATAACGCAAGGCCCCTGAGTAACGGGCAATTTGCCCCTCTAGACCGTGATGGAACATCAACACCGTGTGCTCTGGACCGGGTGGCAAGGCGGTAATGGCAGCCGCGATCTGCTCAATGGCCTTAGGTGCAGCCGCGCCATACCAGCTAGACCCCAGCACTCGAACTCCACAGGACAAATCCAGATACCCGCCTCGGCGGCTTGCCTCATCCCAAGGAAAATAAAAGGGTTCTCCAGCCGCTACATCCCCTGGCTCCAACAGCTTCAGCAGGCCCCACTCAGAAAGGTACTTAAGCCAGCTTGTGCGGGTGCCGTAGGGACGATTGTCATGGTTGCCCTCAATAGCCAGAACAGGAATGCCCGCGTCTTTCAGATCTTGCAGGCAAAGCTGCGCCTGGTTGAGCGTAGCGGGTTGAATGGTGCGGTGCTCAAACAGATCACCCGCAATGAGGACAAAATCAACCTGTTCTTCTAACGCGTGGCGATGCAAAACGTCCTGGAGCGCTAGGAAAAAATCCTTAGTTCGCTCACGGCTGTCGTAGCGGTCAAAGCCCAGGTGGATATCGGCGATGTGGAGAAACTTAGCCATAGGAGGAAAAGAGTGCGATCGCGCTAGTACGCTAACAGGGACTTAAAAAATACCCTAGCTAGAAGTAGCTAGGGTATTTCAGTGATTACTTAGTTACTGATAGGAGTGCAGGGTAAGGAGCTTACAACCAGAGCCTGCCATTGCGGTTTGCAACCTGCAGCTTACACAGTTGCCGACTCTGCTGCCAGCTCTTCTAGCCGCTCCTGCTGATCTTGAGAGATGCAGGACTGAATAATTTCCTCCAGGTCGCCCTCCAATACAGGAGTTAAGGTAAAGTTCTGCCCCAGCCGGTGGTCTGTCAACCGATTGTCTTTGTAGTTGTAGGTGCGGATTTTCTCAGAGCGGGCGCCTGTTCCAACCTGAGAGCGGCGCATCGAGGTTACCGCTTCCTGCTGTTCTCGCAGCTTTATCTCGTAAAGTTTGGCCCGCAAAATTTGCATTGCGCGCTCCCGGTTTTGTAGCTGGGAGCGCTCCTCCGTGCAGAAGATACGGATGCCCGTTGGCTTGTGGAACAGGTCAACAGCAGTCTCTACCTTGTTAACGTTTTGACCGCCGGCTCCTCCCGAGCGCGCCGTTGTCAGCTCGATGTCTTTGGGGTCAATCTCAACTTCCACAGCATCAACTTCAGGCATGACTGCAACCGTTGCCGTAGAGGTGTGCACACGCCCACCTGCTTCAGTCACCGGCACTCGCTGAACTCGATGCACCCCCGCTTCGAACTTCAGCTTGCTGTAAACCTGTTCCCCTTGAATCTCAAGGATGGCCTCTTTGAAGCCGCCCATGTCGGCTGTCGATTCGCTAACGAGCTTAACTCGCCAGTTCTGGCCCTCAGCATAGCGAGAGTACATTCGCAGCAGGTCGCCTGCCCAAATGCTGGCTTCATCACCGCCAGTACCGGCCCTAATCTCCAGCATGATGTTTTTCTCATCATTGGGGTCACGGGGCAGCAGCAGTACTTTTAAGCGTGCTTCCAGTTGCTCTAGCTGTTGCTGTAGGGCTTCTACCTCCATCGCTGCGATCTCGCGCATTTCCGGGTCGCCGCTAGCGTCCTTGTAGACCTCACGGGCGCCGACCAGCTCCTCCCCAGTCTGTTTCCACTGCTCATAGACCAGGACCGTCTCCTCTAAGGAGGAGCGAGCCTTGGCAATTTGCTGGAATTCATCTGGGGCTTTAGCAATGTCAGGATCGGCAAGACGACGCGTCAACTCCTGAAACGTCTGCTCGACTGAATTAAGTTTTTCAAGAAGATAACCTTCAGCCATACCGCCAATCCGCCACTGCGTTACAAAAACTAGCCCTCAGGTAAAGTCTGAGCGGCAAGACTAATCTATGAGAGCGCCTGATAGCAATCTCTATGGGCTTAGCCCTACGGCTACTCTTTGCCGGTTTGACCAGAAGTGTCGGTCATGCCGTACTTCCGCAGGAAGCGCTCAACTCGGCCCTCGGTGTCAATAATCTTCTGAGTTCCAGTGTAGAAGGGATGGTTACCGGACCAAATGTCGACGTGGAGCTCAGGCTTAGTGGAGCCCACCGTCATAACAAGTTTGCCATCACAGTACACCTTGGCCTCGGGATACCAGGTGGGATGAATATCTGACTTAGCCATAGTTTTGCCTGCAGCAGAAATGGGATCTAATTACGGTTGTGCTTCTTTCATATTAAGTTCCAGGGCCTGCTGTTAGCAGCTCTCTTAAAATCTGGCTGCCCTAAGCAGTAGAAGGAGCTTGCACCAGCAGACACCAGAACCGCCGTAAGACTCTAACAGTGGAGGTTAGCGCTTGGAGAACTGAGGCGCTTTCCGGGCTTTCTTAAGGCCGTACTTCTTACGCTCTTTACTGCGGGGATCACGGGTTAGATACCCCTCAATCTTGAGCGGCTTGCGGTTCTCAGGATCAAGTTGGCAGAGAGCTCGAGCAACCCCTAGCCGAATTGCATCGGCTTGCCCGGTAAGGCCGCCACCCCGGACGTTGACCAGGATGTCATACTCGTTTTCTAGACCCAGTGCTTCTAGGGGAGCCTTGCTAACGGATAGATAGTTGGGGTTGAACTGGAGATGAAGATCTCCCGGCTTGCCATTAATAACGATTTGACCGCTGCCGGGCACAAGGCGAACTCGGGCAATCGCAGTTTTACGACGGCCTGTGCCCCAATACATAACCCGATCGGTCTGGTCGGTTGCCTGCATTACTTATCTCCTTGGGGAATCGTGTTAATTACAAGACTTTGAGGCTGCTGAGCCTGGTGGGGATGATCAGGGCCTGCATAAACCTTGAGCTTGGTGAACAGCTTACGGCCCAACGCGTTCTTCGGCAGCATGCCTTTGATTGCCTGCTCCAGAATGCGCTCCGGTAGACGGCTCTGGAGCTGCTCAAAGGTTTCCACCTTCATACCACCCGGACGGCCAGAGTGCCGCCGATAGAGCTTCTGGCTGCTCTTGCGGCCGGTGACCACAACTTTATCTGCGTTGATCACAACGACAAAGTCACCTGTGTCTGCGTTGGGGGTGTAAGTTGGCTTGTTTTTGCCTCTGAGCACCTTGGCAACCTCGCTTGCTAGTCGCCCTAATCGCTGGTCAGCGGCATCGACGACATACCATTGCTGCTCAATGGAGTTCTGGGTGGGTACGTACGTTTTAGTCATGGCAGTTCTCGTGTATCAACGAAAGATTTTAGAAACCCTACAGCCGAAGTTATACGGCAACGCAGCTGGCAGGTGAGGCTAGACAAAACTGTGGCTGAGTGTCGAACCAGAGCTCAGGAGAGAACGGGAATACTTCGTATCCAACCCTCAATAAACACAGCCCTTGAGCAGGTGCAGCGTATTTAACCTGCTCTCGCTGGCGATTCTTCCAAAGCGCTGTGAAGTGCTCTGCCGTAAGCTGCCCTCTACCTACCTGCACCAGCAGCCCCATGATGAGTCGAACC
>DATNQE010000201.1:0-2046 GCA_036702895.1 Trichocoleus sp.
CCATCTGCACAAGGCTACCGAACCCTGCGATCGCAAAGGAGTGCATCGGGGCGATCAGGAAATAGTTGATCCCTACCAGCGAGAGTCCTGCTGCCAGCAGCCCACTGCCTAAACCGCCGGCCCAAGCGCTGATAGCCACCGCTGCGTAGAAGAAAGCAAAAATGGTGGGCTGTAGAAATGGCTCTAGCGTCAGCGTCAGCAGCAGTGCCAGGCTCACGGCTAAAACGGGGATCCCCCAGGTCTGAGCCCAGAGAGGCACCCCCTCGTGAGCCAGGTTCAGGGGTGACTGTTTCCAGAAAAGCCTCCTGCGGGGCGGTTGTGGACGGGGTTCGTGGGCCATGAACTCTATCGAGCGGGAGAGTAGCTAAGCAAGCTAACTTAACTTAAGGCAGAACGGGTTCCGGCAACATTCCCCTAATGGAAGATTCAGTTCGACTCTTGCTAAAACTAAGGCAGTATTTTTACCTCAAAAAAGCTGGCAGTGCTGTACCGGCGCTTGTTCTATCGGCAGCTGCTGTACCGACACTACCTCAGCAGCAGCGCAAACATCATGGGCGTTATTAGCCTCCTGTGCCTAGGGGAAGAAGTCTATATCTCCACTGGGGTGTTATAGCTGCCAGTAGGGGGCATTTAGTTCGGACCCTCAGAGGACCTTATCTCATTGACTGCGCTCTGCCCGAGACGTGTCCCCTGAGATCCTTCTAAACGTTAAAAGCCTGCGTGAACCCCTCTGCTTCTCTCTGGTCAACCGTATCTCTGCAGCGAGCTGCTAAAGCGGCTGCCGCGCTGGTGATCAGCATTGGTGTGCTGGTGCTGATAGGCTGGGCTACCAATATTGGCGTTCTTAAAAGCGTTCTGCCCAACCTCGTTAGCATGAAGCCCAACACGGCTGTTAGCTTTGTGCTGGCCGGTACGGCGCTACGGCTGACTACGCCACCCACCACGCCGAAGCGGCAGCGTGTTGGACAACTCTGTGCTCTGGCCGTCGCCCTAATTGGCCTCGTCTCCCTAAGTCAGGACCTTTTAGGCTGGAACTTGGGCATCGACCAGATGCTGTTTGTCGAAGACCCCCAATCCTCGGGCACCCTGTCGCCAGGGAGAATGTCGCCGCTCACCGCCTTTTGCTTCATTTTAGGAGGCAGCGCCTTGGGTCTGAGTGTTGCTCAACGGCGCCGGATCTTGATGGGTTGGCTCTGCCCGGCAGAGGCCCTGGCGGTGCTGACCTGCTTGGTGGCAGCTCAGGTTCTCGTAGCCTATCTCTACGGGGCTCAGCCTGTTGTCGGCGTTCTGCCCTACACCCAGATGGCGCTGCACGCAGCCATTAATTTTATGCTGCTGACCAGCGGCATTTTGATGTCCAGGCCACGGCAGGGACTAATCAGCATTGTTGTGGCTGATAGCGTGGGGGGTGCGGTGGCGCGGCGGCTGTTGCCCGCTGCGATCGCAGTGCCCCTGCTGCTGGGCGGCTTTCGGATTGTTACCGCCAACCTGGGCCTGTTTGCGCCAGATCTGGGCACTTCGCTGCTGGCCGTGCTGCACACTGTTATTTTTGCGGGGGTCGTTCTCTGGACGGCTCATCAGATGCACAGGATCGACAGGCAGCGGCAGGCAGCGCTTGAGGCGCTCTCTCGGGCCAACGAAGACCTAGAGGCCCGCATTCAGGAGCGCACTGCCAAGCTCGAGGAGGCCAACCGCTTCTTTCAGCTCTCCCACGAACTGATGTCCATCGTGGGCCCAGACGGCTACTTTAAGCAGCTTAATCCGGCCTGGGAAAGTGTGCTCGGCTACTCCCAGCCAGAGCTACTGGCCCGGCCCTTTTTGAGCTTTGTGCATCCCGCTGACCTCGAGATCACCCGGGCAGCCACCGTTTGCCGTGGCGCCAACCGCCCCGCCACCGCTTTTGAAAACCGCTATCGCTGTCGGGATGGGTCCTACCGGTGGCTCTCCTGGATTACTGTCATAGTTGCCGATAACTGCCTGGTCTACCTCACTGCGCGCGACGTTACCGACCGCAAACAGGCCGAACAGCGGCTGGCGGAGCAGGTC
>DATNQE010000499.1:0-10668 GCA_036702895.1 Trichocoleus sp.
GCAGTTTTGCCGCCCACGCCAGGAGCCCTCGAGATGAGCCGGGTGTTGCCGGAAATAACCGCCTGTACCAACTCCTCGGGTCCTAGCGTGTCGATCAGGGCCATCGCCATTTGAGGGCCGATACCGCTAACGCTGACCAGCTGGCGAAAGAGGTCTCGCTCCTCCCTGCTGCTAAAGCCCAGCAGCACCATTTGGTCTTCTCTAACCTGCAGATGGGTGAATAGCTGTAGGGGCTCCCCGAGGGGCGGTAGCTGGGACAGGAGGCGCGCTACAACTTGCAGGTCGTAGCCTATCTGATTGACCTCTAGAGTGAGGATGAGCTTGTTACTGCCGGGTTTCTGGATATCCACCAGAATCCCCTTGAGGTAGCTAATCATGGAGAATTGTGTCTTAGCGGCGAGGCCGATCGGGGCGAGGCGGCTGGCTACTGCGTGGAGTGCTGCCAGGTTCGGGAGAGCGCTTGGGTGGGGCCGGGGTGTCGGCGGGGCTGCGCTGCAGCTGCTGGCGCCCGTTTTGGATGATCCGCAGCATATCGCCTAGCTGCCGCTCTAGCTGAGACAAGACGTCTCCAGCGTAGGCGTCGGCATCATCTTGGATGGCCGCCTTTTCGGCGAGGGCCTGCTGGCGCAAACTTTCCCACTCCCGCTGAGCCTGAAGTCGCATTTGATCGACGTCGGCAATGACTTGCGATCTCAGGGCGTCGCAATCCTGCTGGGCCTGAGTCTTAATTTGCTGCGCCATCTGCTCTGCCTGCCGCACAATACCCAACTCATCTAAGATTTGGGCGGCCTGCTGTTCGGCTGCCGCAACCAGGTCTTGGGCGTAGCGCTGGGCCTCAGTCAGCAGGGCATCCCGCTGCTGCACAATTTGAGCGGCATCTCGAAAGGCCGTGGGCAGGTTGAGGCGAATCAGGTCAAGCTGGTCCAAAACCTGGTCCTCGTCCACCATGGTTCGTCCGCTAAAAGGAACACGAGGACTGCCGAGAATGAGCTCCTCTAACTTGTTGAGCTCTTGCTGAATGTCTACCCCTCCGGTAGTGGAGAAGAGGGCTGCCTGCCCGCCATCGGCAGCGGGGTCAGCGGCTCCGTTTTGTCGAGAACTGGCGCGGGTCGGGTCTGGGCGTAACATTGGCAGATATCTCTCGCGACATGGTGGGGGACAAGGTGATCGACGGGACCGCCAAAGCGGGCAATTTCCTTGACCAAACTGCTGCTGAGAAACCCGTACTCGGTGGAAGTAGCTAGAAAGAGCGTTTCGATGTCGTCGGCCAGGGTTTTATTGGTGTGAGCCATTTGCAGCTCTTTTTCAAAATCTGAGAGCACTCGCAGCCCTCGTAGCACAACCTGAGCTTGGCGCATCTTGGCGTAGGTGACCGTCAGCCCCTCAAAAAACTCGACTTCCACATTCGGCAGGTGGCTCACGGACTGCTGAATCTGGTCGATGCGCTTCTCAATGGTAAAGAGGGGAGTTTTGTTGGGATTGCTAGAAACCACCACAATTACCCGGTCAAACAGTCGGCTGCCCCGCGTAATGACGTCTAAGTGACCAAAGGTAATGGGGTCAAAACTACCGGGATAGATGGCGATCAAAGCATCCTGCACCAATCTTGATGAAGCGATTATAGCGAACTTAGAGAAGCGGCAGATCCTTCCGGTAAACGCGATCGCACCGGGCTGTTTCTACCCCAGAGGCAGGCTGGTAGCCTGACTGCTCGTACAGTTTGACGGCTTCTTTCAGTACAGAAGCCGTCTCAATCCAAATTTGTTCAAACCCCCGCTGCCAAATCGCCTGCTCCAAGGCCTGCAGTAAGTGCCGTCCCAGGCCCTGCCCACGCACGACCGGCAGTAGGTACATCTTGCGAATTTCAACGGCTTTTTCTCCCCGCTCAATCGGGTAGTAGCCAGCAGTACCCACAATGCTGCCCTCCTGCTCCACGACCCAAAACTCGCCACCGCTCTGCAAATAAAAGGTTTCAACAGCGTAAGCATCCTGGTCGCTGCCGTCGGGTTCACACGTCAGCCCATACTCAGGAAGAACCGTGCGAATCACGGCAAACGCCTGCTCCCGATCTGCTGGCTGCCAATCACGAATTAGAAACGTCTTGAAAATCTGCTGCATGAATTGCCTGCATGGAGTGCCTTGGACACCTGTTTTCTGATGTCCATAGCTTCAATTGAGGGAAACGCAAAACACAACAATCAATCTAGCTGTGAACGCGCGGCTCAGGATGTAGGGTTGCCAGCAGGTCGCTCTCGACTAGGGCGAGTTCTGCCAGCCTGGATTCTACTGCTGGGCGATCAAAGTAGTGCGTTGCCAGCACCCAGTAAGCACCATAGTGTCGTGCCTCTGATGCCATCAACCCTCGGTAAAAGCGGGCCAGCTCGGGGTCAGGGCAGTGTTGGCCCAGCAGCCCCAAGCGCTCATGGCTGCGAGCTTCAATCAAAGCGGCAACCAGCAGAGTATCGAGCATTCGCTCCGGTTCGTGTCGACGAATTTGGGCTTTCAGTCCAGCACCGTAGGGAGGCGGCGCGAGCGATTGCATCGGCACACCGCGCCGCTCTAGCCATTGGTTCACCTGCTCAAAATGGGTCAATTCCTCCTGAGCAATAGCGGTCAGCGCCCGCACGAGCTTCTCACTGGAGGGGTACCGGAACATTAGGTTGAGAGCAACTCCCGCAGCCTTGCGTTCACAGTGGGAGTGATCGATCAGGATTGTCTCTAAATTAGCCAGCGCCTGCTCAACCCAAGCGTTGGTTGTTGGGGTTTGGAGCAGCTTGATAGTTGTCGAAGGGGCAGTCACTGCAAAACTCTCAGTACGGTTCTCAACGCCAAGTGACTCAGCGCAGAGTGTCTCAACGCTAAGTATCTCAACGCAGAGTGTTTAAAGCATAGAACCTTTGGCGCAGCTAGAGGCAGAACTCGCAGACCGGCGAGGTCGAAGCAACCGCTAACCCACTTGATTTGGGAACAACTAAAACTTTAAGCCTTGGCAGCTTTTGATCTGAGGTGGGTAACTAAACCCCGCAACCCCAGTCGGTAGCTCTCGGCTCCAAAGCCGCAAATCTGGCCAACAGCGATGGGAGCAATGTAGGAATGGTGGCGAAACGGTTCACGCTGGTGAATGTTGCTTAGGTGCACCTCAACGGTGGGAATGCCCACAGCGGCAATCGCATCTCGAATGGCAATGCTAGTGTGAGTGTAAGCTCCTGGGTTGATTACAATGCCGTGGGCCTGGCCCATCAGTGCCTGGATGCAATCAACCAGGGCGCCTTCGTGATTAGACTGAAAAAACTCGACTGCTACATTTAGCTGCCGAGCTTCTTCTGTCAACATCTGGTTAATGTCGTTCAGCGTTTGATGCCCGTATATCTCAGGTTCACGCTTGCCCAGCAGGTTCAGATTTGGACCGTGGAGGATCTGAATGCTAAGCAAATCGAAAAACCTAAATAAAACGCCTTGGAAACGCTTTTGGGAGAA
This sequence comes from Trichocoleus sp., assembly GCA_036702895.1. GTDB lineage: Bacteria > Cyanobacteriota > Cyanobacteriia > Phormidesmidales > Phormidesmidaceae > JACVSF01. The sequence continues at coordinate 3,478 of DATNQE010000499.1, forward strand.
AACGCCTAACGATAGTATTCTCGGTCGTCTACCGGGATGGGAATTGGCTCATGTTCGGGCTGAGTCTGGGGACCCAGGAGAGCGTCGATAACCTTATCGATCCACTCTCTCAGCTTTTCCAGAGCCTTTTCAATGTAATCCATCAGCGATAAACTCCCTATCGGCTAACCGTTTCCCGATTTGAAGGATGCCCGAATCCAAGACGAATAAACACTTAATCAAGCCTTCCAGGGAGAGCTGCTAAGAGAATATTGCCCTAGATAGCATGTAACCATAATAACTAATTGAGGAAAATGATCAAGGGTGTTTCTCCAAGGGATTTGGGGGCGGGCACCTATGATAGCCCTGATAACAGCCGCTATCCTTAGCCGCTATCCTGCGTGAGAAGGGTTTTTCAGCTTCAGCAAAGCTCGTCTGAGGTGGTCCAGGGCAAAGCCTGTACTAAGGTGGCGGATCCAATCTCGGCCGCGAAAATCACCAAACTGGTGGGCATAGCTGTGAGCGCTGCCCTGGGGTGTGGCTAGCCCAATGTGCACTAGCCCCACAGGCTTTTCTGGGCTGCCGCCGCCTGGTCCGGCAACTCCGGTAATGCTTAATCCCCAATGGGTTTGCAGTCGCTGCTGCACGCCTAGCGCCATCTGCTCAGCCACGGGCCCGCTTACGGCTCCTAGGGTATCTAGCGTTTTGGGATCGACCCCTAGCAGGTTCACTTTGACAGCGTTGTCGTAGGCAATTACGCCGCCTTGAAAGTAGGCTGAACTTCCTGATACCGCAGTGATAGCCTGACCAAGACCGCCGCCAGTACAGGATTCCGCAACGGCCAGGGTGTACTGGTGCGATCGCAGTAACTCCCCCACAACCAGGGCCAGCGTATCGTCGTCCTGACCAAAGCAGTCCATGCCGGTCAGCGCTACTATGGCTGCCTCGGTGGGCTCGATGAGTGCCAGGGCTGTGGTCTGGCTGTCTGCTCTGGCGCTAATTCTTAAGCGGGCTTCTCCCTCTCCGGCATAGGGCGCCACGGTCGGGTTTTCCTGCTCCAGGTACGGCGCTACCTTTTCTGCCAGGGCCGATTCGCCAATACCCCAGAAACGCAGCATTCGGCTGGCAATGACTCCCTGGCTCCAGCCTTGGGTCTTGAGGTACGGTACGGCAGTCTCTGTCCACATGGCCTTCATCTCACTGGGGACGCCAGGAAAGGTCATTAGAGTCAGGCCCGACCGGGGCTGCCAGATCAAGCCAGGGGCGCTGCCGGTTCGGTTGGGCAAAACCTGAGCCCCGCGCGGCAGGAGCGCCTGCTTACGGTTGCTCGCAGGCAGCGGTCGGCCCCGGCTCAAAAACTTGTGCTCAATGTCGGCCCAGACCTCAGGGCGCTCCTCCAGAGGAGCATCAAAGAAGTCTGCTAAGGTCTCTGTGGTCAGGTCGTCGGGCGTGGGGCCAAGGCCACCGGTGAAAATCAGCAGGCGCGATCGCTCGCAGGCAATGGCAATGGCTCGTTTAAGACGAGTTGGATTGTCGCCAACGACAGTCTGGTAGTAGTGGGGGATGCCCAAATTCGCTAGCTGCTGGGCTAGAAACTGGGCGTTGCTGTTGAGGATGTCTCCTAGCAGCAGCTCAGTGCCAACGCAAATTACCTCAGCGCCGCCGGGTGTTAAAGCGTCGATCATTGACCTCGATTATTGAGTAGGGTTTAGGGGCCGTGGATAGATAGTGTCATTATTAACATTGCGCAGCCCCTTGTGCGTGGGCACTCGGGTTGGGATTTTCCCTGTGGAAACACTTCCAGTAAAAGAGCTGCTGTGGGAACAGAGTCTGTGGAAACAGCCTCATAAAACCTTGCTCAATCAAAACCGTCTTCATGAGAACTGCGATGCCCTTTTGGATTGCTAAACCGAAAGACCCTGCCCATACCGTTGCCTGGCTGCTGCTCGGAGGGCTGCTGGTTCGCACGGTGATCGCCGTCTTTCTGTTTCCGGGTTTTGATGAGGCTTACTACTATCTCTACAGCCGCTATCTCAACTGGAGCTACTTCGATCACCCGCCTCTGGTAGCGCTGACGACCGGGATTGGCTGGTGGCTAACCGGCGTTATTTCTCCCTTCACGCTGCGAGTTGGGGCGCTGCTGCTCTACACGCTCACGCTCTGGTTGCTCTACCGCACGGCGGCGCGGCTGTTTTCGGAAGCAGTGGCCCGGATGACCCTTGCGATCGCAACCCTTGTTCCCTTGTTCTCTATTGCCTTTGGTATTCTCACGTCTCCCGACAACGCACTCATTTTTTTCTGGACCTTAACGCTGTACTGGGCGGCTGTTGAATTTTTCCCAGAATCAACAGGCGAGGCAGAGGATTTTATATCTGACTTCCAACGGCCTTATAGCCCCACCTGGCGGGTAAGCTTGTTTGGTTTGTGGGTAGGTCTTGCCTGCTTGGGCAAGTATCACGGCTTTGTTTTGGCCCTCAGCTTGGTTGGTTTTTGTCTAGCGACTCCGCGCTACCGCCGAGTCTTTCTTTCTCCCTGGACGCTGCTGGCCCTGGGAATTTTTCTGCTAACGCTGTTTCCGCTGCTGTATTGGAACCTTCAGCACGACTGGATTTCCTTTCGCTTTCAGCTGTCGATGCGGTTTGAGGGGGGCAGCAGCGAGAAAACTTTCAGTCTGGGACAGCTGTTGAGCTATTGGCTAGTTATTGTTGCCTATCTGTTTCCGGGTTTTGGGCTGCCGCTGTGGTGGGTTACGGCCCGGCAAATTGCTCAGCAGCTACGCCAATTCCTGGCTACCTCAAAGGATGCGGCTGCATTTTGGCTGCGACAAAAGCAGCTTTTGGTGCTGTGGATTTCCCTGCCAATTCTCCTCGGGTTTACGTTTCTGGGGGGCTCCCAACAGATTCTGCCAGCCTGGCCTGCGCCGGGTTTTTGGGGCATGACTTTGCTGTTGGCGTCTTCTGCCGTGCAGTGGCAGCAGCAAAAACCCCGGCTTGCTCGCCGCTGGCTGTGGGGATCCGGTATTTTCCTAGCAACACTGGCGGCTCTAGCGCTGCTGCATATCACCACCGGAACCCTGCAGCGGCCCGGCAACTACGCGTTGTTTGGCGGGGTCGTTGCGCCTAAAAGTGATCCTTCGCGGGAGCTAATTAATGTAGAGCAGCTAGGCCACAACTTTCAGGCTGCAGAGCCGGTTAGATCAGCGCTGCAAGAAGTTGGGTTTGTCTTTACCAATGAGTATTACCTAGGGGGCTACCTAGCAATGGCCCTGCATCCCTATAGAGACATTCCGGTGACCACCTTTAGCCAGGATCCACGGGGCTTTGCTTTCTGGTTTGACCAGCAGCAGTGGCTTGGCCAAGACGCTCTATATATCACCTTAGAGCGCTTTCACCAACGGCCAGAGATCGCCGAGCAGTATCGGGAAAACTTTGCCGCCCTAGAAGAAATCGCTGCGATACCTATTTTGCGCGGAGGCGAAGAAACAGAGGTGTTCCACGTCTACCGGGCCACTCAGTTCCGGCAGCCCTACCGCTATCCCTATCCCTATCCCTAGTCAGGACTGCCAACAGATATAGCAACCCTCAATGGGCTATGCCCCCTCACCCCTAGATCCACAGGTGGTTTGTAACTTCTATAGTCTGTATGGACTGTTGTAACGACGCTGAAAATCTAGGAGCGGGAATGCTGCCGAACGCGCCAGCCTGTGTAGCTCAGCAGCGCCGTGGCCCCAATCGCGTAGGCTACACCGCTCGGCATGCCAGAAAAAGCCAATGCCAGGCTGCCGACCCATAGGGTTAACACATAGATAAACAGAACAGTGACGCGGTGCGACAGTCCTGCTTGAAGCAGCCGGTGGTGCAGGTGCCGCTTATCGGCCACAAAGGGCGAGGCTCCGCAGCGAATGCGATCAAAAATCACTGCTGACATATCCAAAATGGGCACTGCCAGAATTAGGTAGGGCATAAAGACGGCAGCGGTCGTCACGCTCTTAACCAGGCCAATCACGCCGACGCCAGCCAGGGTAAAGCCCATGAAGTAGGCCCCTCCATCGCCCATGAAGATTTGGGCCGGGTTAAAGTTGTAGCGCAAAAAGCCCAGTGCTCCGCCTGCTAAAGCCGCTGCGATTAGTGCAGCCGCAGGCTGATCCATAAATAAGGTCACTACCAGCATGATGATAGCGGCAATGCCAGAAACCCCTGCGGCCAGGCCGTCTAAGCCATCGATCCAGTTGATAGCGTTGGCCATGCCCACGAGCCAGATAATGGTCACGGGCAAGCTAATCCAGTCCGGCAAGGATACTAGGCCATAGAAGGGGACGGTGAGAAAGTCGATGCTGACACCGACGTGCCATGCGATCGCAGCCACCGCTGCCTGCATAAAAAGCCGACTAAAAGGCGACAGGCCAAACAGATCATCCATAAGGCCGATCAGAAAGAAGGCTAAGCCTCCAATCGTTACGCCCCAAATTGCGTACTCTGCAGGGGGCGCCAGGTGTTGCCCAGCGGCATCTAGAAATCCTCCAGTAGCCCAGACCATCAGCAGGGCTATCAGAGTTCCTAGAAAGATTGAAACACCTCCAAGGCGTACCATCGGCTTGCTGTGAACCTTGCGTCCGCCCGGCAAGTCGACCCGCCCACTTCTAAGCCCAATCCGTCTAACGATTGGGGTGCTAATTAGAACAACTATTGCCGAAACGACAAAGGCGAAGAAGTGATAGAGGTGAGCTGGCATCAGAACTTCCAGGAGAATGGAGGACTTAGGGCATCAACAGAGCTGTCTTGGATGGAGCTGCCGTTGTCGGGCCGCCATATAGATTTACGGAGCTGTCTTTCAGGGGGCGTCTACAGGGTAGTTGAGGCAGAAGCTGGAAGGATTCTCTCGGCATGACTAGGCTGACAAAACGCGGTTTCGAGAGTTACCCAAGTTATCTTGACAGCGCTATGGAAAACGATGTCAGGAGAATAACCCATAGGCGCGCAGTTTTTAGCCAGAGCAATTAGTACCCGTTGATTTAATGGCCCCTGAACAGCTTAGAAAACTCAAAATTTCCAGGCTGCAAAAAATCCCAGTGGATATTACTACAAAAACTCCATGCAGATTATGACAGATCCTTAAGCACGCAGCTTCCTTTTCTGTCGAATCCCATGGAGTTTTGAGAAACCTATTTTTTCAGGAAACCCTGTTAAAAGCGTCCTGACAAAATCTCCAATCAGCGCAGACGTCGGCCCGGTTGGCTGATTGCTAAACCATCGCTGGCACCCGACCGCCTAAGTGGGGGTAGAGCGGGAACCGTTCACAAAGCGCTGCTACACGTTTGCGACAGGTCTGCTTAACGGTTTCGTCCTCCGGCGAGAGCAGGCGGTCGGCAATAATGTCAGCAATTTCGATAAACTCGCTAGTGCCCAATCCCCGCGTGGTCATTGCTGGAGATCCTAGCCGCAGGCCACTGGTGACGAAAGGCGATTCCGGATCGAAGGGAACTGTATTTTTGTTGGCCGTAATGTTGACCTCGCTGACCAGCTGATCGGCTCGTTTGCCGGTCAGGCCGACAGAGCGCAGATCAACTAGTACAAGATGGTTGTCGGTGCCGCCCGAGACTACTTTGCAGCCCCGAGCCTGCAGTTGCTCTGCCAGCGCTTTGGCATTGGCAATGACTTGGGCACAGTAGGTCTTGAATTCAGGCTTAAGCGCTTCTCCAAAGGCTACAGCTTTGCCAGCAATGACATGCTCTAGCGGTCCTCCCTGGGTACCTGGGAAAACAGCTTTGTCAAACTTCTTGCCCAGCTCTGCATCCCGCGTCAAGATCAGGCCACCTCGGGGGCCGCGCAGGGTTTTGTGGGTGGTCGTGGTCACAACATCACAGTAGGGGAGCGGGTTCGGATGTTCTCCGGCAGCGACCAATCCCGCGATGTGAGCGATGTCGGCCATGAGGTAAGCACCGACTTCATCAGCAATCTGACGGAATTGCTCAAAGTCAATGGTGCGGGGGTAGGCCGAATATCCGCAGATCAACAGCTTGGGACGATGCTGCTGCGCTAACTGCCGAATTTGGTCAAAATCTAGCTGTTCTGTTTCTGCGCTGACGCCATAATGCTGCACCTTAAACCATTTGCCCGACACGTTAACCGGTGAGCCGTGGGTTAGGTGGCCGCCATGGGAAAGATCCATGCCCATGATGGTATCTCCAGGCTGCAGCAGAGCCAGGAAAACGGCAAAGTTGGCCTGGGCTCCGGAGTGAGGTTGCACGTTGGCGTGGGCTGCTCCAAACAACTCTTTGGCCCGATCAATGGCTAGCTGCTCTGCCTCATCAACAAACTCACAGCCGCCGTAGTAGCGCTTGCCGGGCAAACCTTCAGCATACTTGTTTGTCAGGGCCGAGCCTTGAGCCGCCATTACGGCAGGAGAGGTAAAGTTTTCGCTAGCAATAAGCTCTAGGTGATCGCGCTGGCGCTGCAGCTCACGATGCACAATAGCAGCAACAAGTGGATCAGATTGTTCTAAAAGGTCAAAGTTAGATGTGGTCACAGCGGTTGGCCCTTAGCTATGGCGTTAATAGTGTGGGCTAGCTGAACGCAGATCGAGCAGGGTCGGCTCGGACCCAAGCCGCTTTGAGGCGTACGAAGCTAGCTAGCCACTTACAGAATCTATTATCGTACTGCTTTAGTGCGTTTACCGTAACTTGAAACTAGCCCACAAGCTACAGCGGAAAACGCGCTACACCAAAGCACTTCAACTTCCCCTGGCTTGGCTTTTGCTGGGAACTCCTAAATCATCAGCTAAATGTAACGGTTTGCAACATATAATTGGTGGGACGTGGAATTTTCATAAAGTCGTTCAGCAATAAAGGGGATAGGCGGGTCATGCGAGTTGCGATCGCAGGCGGAAGTCTGGCTGAATGGTTCTGGGCAAAGCATTCGATTACAGAACATATCCTTGGTGACTGTGGTCTGCTTGCTTTAGTCGCTTTAGGAACTATGTATGGTCCGGAAAACTGGCCAAGAGCCCTTTCTGCTGCGACCGGGAGTTCCTAGATAAGCCCCAACGTCAGGTTGTAAGGGCTGCTGTCGCAAGAGCAACATTGATTAGGTGTAATCTTGGATGGGCAACACTTGCACACACTTGATGAATTTCCCAGATCCATAGGTTCCAGTCGCCTTCGCCAGTGAACCTGCTGCCTGTTCGAGACATCCTAGATTCTCCAACCCAGTCATT
>DATNQE010000502.1:0-2746 GCA_036702895.1 Trichocoleus sp.
GAAACCAGCCCACATTAAGAACAATTTGGGGATGTTCTAGAGGACCATAATGGCCTCTACCACCCTTGAGCAAATTGGTAATGATGATTTCGCCGCATCGTTCTTCGCTAGGCCATTTCTCCCGCTCATGGATGACGAATCCCTCAGCGTAGTCTTGGTGCATAGCCGCATAAATTGTTTGTTGCGGATTGGGGGTCTGAGAAATGACCTCAACAGTGAAGCGATCCATAGGAAGGGTTAGGCGGGAAGCGCGTTAACAGGAACTAAAGTTCTCTTACAAGAACTACGGTTCTATATATTCAACGACAGAACGACGCACCCGGCTAGTCTGCTTCATTTCTTTAGAAGTCGGTAGCGGTGGCCCACCTTCGGGCAGCTGAGCGGGGGGACGCAGGCAGTGCAAACCTTCACGCAGGGCTTCGCGCACCAGGGGTTCCTGCTCCTGAGCCAGCATTAAATGAAAGCAGTCGACGAGGTGTGATCGCACCGACACCGTCCCTTGCTCTAGGTAAGACTGCTCGGTGTTGCCCAAGGCTACGCGGGTCAGCTGCCTTACTCTCACCAACCGCCGCAGAGGATCGGGATGGGCTAGGTCCTCTAGCAGATCGTCTATATCCGCTAGATTGACAGTCTCACGAACGGGCTCGCGATTCGAATTTTCGGGTTCAGGGCGTTCTGCTGTCTCGGGTGCTTGGCCTGGAGGGGTTGGGGCTCCGCGCAGCAGCCAGCCCAGCAAGGCCAGGGTGAGCAGGCTTTGGCGGCCGAGCGCGATCGCAACCGCCAGCTGATGCGTCTCTGCCCACAGCGCCGTTGTCACATAGGTTGCAGCTAGAGCGCTACCGCTGAGCAGCAGGGTTTTGGTGCGGGCAGAGGGCGCGATTTGCTGCCGCTGCACCCACTCCGACAGCTGCTGCCACTGCTCCGGGGTCAGCCGTTTGAGCTGCTGATAGGCAACTAGCCCTACGCCGCAGGAAATCACCAGCGGGCCATTGACCAAAGAGAGCAGGAGGCTGGCTAAGCCAACTCCCCATACAGGCACCGGCAGCGCTCCAGATCGCTGTCGTCGCCGCTTCAACGGCATCCCCAACTGCGACCTAACCAGGGCACGAGGCTGAGGTTCGCGTGATGTCTGAAGGCGAATCCGGGCGAGTTCTTTAGCAGTTCTTTGGCCTAATTGTTCGGCAAGCTCTTTAACAGAGCGCCGAGTGGTGAGCATCACAACGCTTGGGTATTAGAAGGAGCATCTGTATTAAAGCACGTCGGCCCAGAGATGGGCTCTTACCCGATTCTAGGGCAGACATCTGTAACCTCTTAACCTTGTTCGCACTCCGGCAGTGTGGGAGATTAATACTTTGCAAATGCCCGCCCGCCTGATCCCAAATCGGCTTCTCAAAAGGCTACAGTGGGTGTTTCCAAGCTGGTCTCCTTATTTTGATGTCATCGGTAAGGCCCTATGAGCGATCGCACCGATTCTGCCAGTTCCACTGCTCCTGAGACGGCTCCTGAGGTTAGTCCTGAGCCTGTCGCTGAACCCCTTGCCGAAGGTGAAGAAGCTGCAAAATCCCGCCCCAACGGCAAGCGGCGGCACATTGTCCTGACCTCTCACCCCGGACGCTTTGGAACGCAGGCGCTGCCGATTCAATGGGGAGCCGCCGATCCGCTGGAGCGAGGCCCGATTGTAGCAACGGTAAGCGATCCCAAGCACCGCAACGCCATCGGCACCCACTCTGGCTCCTACGCAGTGTACCGAGCGCTGGCGGTGGCGAGCGGTGTGCTTCAGGCCGACCACCGACCCGATTTGACCAACACCTCTCCAGCCGTGCCCATTGGCCCCTTCCCGAGCTGGGGCGACCCGGAAAAAATTGTCTCTATCGATGCCTTCGGCGCATTGGTGGGCGAAGTGTACGCGCCGCTGCTGGCCCAGGGCTTTGACATCCGCCCCACCATTGCCGTGACCAACGCCCATATCCAAATGCCGGAGCTCAACGAGGCAGTACGGCAGGGACGGCTTAAGGAAGACGGCAAAATTATGAAGGCTGGCGGCGATTTAGTCGTTACCAAAGCGGCTGTAGAGCCTGTGTGGTATTTACCGGGCGTGGCGGAGCGGTTGGGCACCACTGAGGAGGAGCTGCGCTACGCCCTGTTTGAGCAGACGGGCGGCATGTTTCCTGAACTGGTGACTCGCCCTGATATGAAGGTTTTTCTGCCGCCCATCGGCGGCATTACCGTCTACATGCTGGGGGATGTGACCGCTATCACCGACCCGGATCGGCCGCTGGCGGTGCGGGTTCACGATGAGTGCAACGGTTCGGACGTGTTTGGCTCCGACATTTGCACCTGTCGCCCGTATCTGGTGCACGGCATTGAAGCCTGCATCGAAACGGCCCAGGCCGGGGGCGCCGGCGTGATTGTCTACTTCCGCAAAGAAGGGCGGGCGTTGGGCGAAGTGACCAAATTCCTGGTGTACAACGCCCGCAAACGCCAGGAAGGCGGCGACCGCGCCGATGCCTACTTTGCCCGCACAGAGTGCGTCGCTGGGGTGCAGGATATGCGCTTTCAGGAGCTGATGCCGACGTGCTGCACTGGCTCGGCGTTACCCGCATCGACCGCTTCATCTCCATGAGCGACATGAAGTACAACGCCATCGTTCGCTCCGGCATTGAGATCGTCGAGCGCGTGCCCATTCCCGATGACCTGATTCCGGCGGATGCTCGGGTCGAAATCGAGGCGAAAAAAGCAGCGGGCT
>DATNQE010000514.1:0-6853 GCA_036702895.1 Trichocoleus sp.
GACAGGATACGTCTTTTGAAGTCAGCTGCTACACCGACCCGTTGGGCATTGAGCACCTGACGGGTGGGCTAGCCGAATGCATCCGCTACTTTGGCACCCGCGAAGAGGGCTATCTGCGCTGGGTGTCTAAGTTTGACGGGGTTGATCACCTGCTGGATCTGCCCCACAACGGCCGCACCCGCTGCCGCGCCAGCGTGAATGCAGCGCCCATTTCTACCAAGATGGAGGGCGGTACTGCCTCCGTGAAGCAGCGGCTCCATGCGCTGCGGCGTTTGGCCTTGCCCCGCGCCCAAGGAGGCGGTGGGTATCCGGTTGGCCTAGTGGTCGCTCCGATTATGGCGCTTGAAGACTGGCGGGAGCACTACACAAAGCTATTTGACGATATTGAGGCAGCTCTCGACTTCGACTGCGACCTAACGTTTGAGCTGATTTCTCACCGCTTTACCCCTGGCTCCAAGGCGGTACTCAACGAGTGGTACCCCAACAGCAAGCTAGACATGGACGAGGCCAACCGCAGCCAGAAGCGCAACAAGTATGGCGGCATTAAGTACGTGTACGACAACACCACGATGAAGGAGCTGAAGAGCTTTTTCGAGCAGGAGATTAACCGTCGCTTCCCGCAGGCACAAATCCTCTATTGGACTTAGTGCGACTGGTTATTACTCACTTTTGTGCCAGACCCTTGAAACGTTCAGTCGGCATAGGGTCTGGTACTGTTGTTGAGAATGGTTCTGCTGCATTTTTAGGCAATAAAGTCAAGTCAGTGATTCTGTTCAGTAGGGCTGGGCTCGCTGAAAACTGTTTTTAGGCTATTCCTAAAGAGCGATTTATACCTCTTCTCGGATGGTTTGCCTATCGATTTGCTTACACAAAATGTAGGGGTAGATACGCCTTGAGGATAGCTATTTATCGACCCCAATTGATTCGGTATGCCCTTTTGATTTGGTGCGTCAATACGTCTAAACACCATTGCTATTCCGATAGGTAGCAACGTTTGAATATTTGCTATGCAGGCCACAAAACCTAAATTCAGACGGTTTCAGCGCTTTGTCGTTCAAATTTGAAGTCTTGCAAGGCTTTTGTTTCTGGCAGCAAGCCCTATTTCTAACCCCTCAACTAAAGTTCCTCACCAACCTTTTTTGAGGGTTGCATTGACGTCACTTTTTCTGTTAACAGCCTGTCTTTCCTAAGGCGGACGCGAGCTTAGTCGCTGGGTGCAGAAAAATTTGGACTCCCGACAGAGGGTAATCACATTTTCTATTGTTAATTTTTGAAAATATAAACCAGTTTATATACAGACTGGTGCTTCCGAAAGACCTACTTCTACTGGTTCAAGTACGATGAGCAACGCCATAGATGTCCAGGTGAGCCCTGGCTGCTTGACAGATAACTACGAAGTTGAGCGATCACTCTATAACCGAATATTTAGGACTGCTGTTTGGGTAATTGGTATTCCCGTATGGCTGTATGGAGTAACTGACCGGGGGATTGTAGCCTTTGCCGACAATAGCCCCACCGTGACCGAAGTTTCCCACCTGCTGCTTGCATTCGTTATTTTTCTGAGCTGGCTATTTCTTAAACCCGAAGATACAGCGTCTGTCAGCAACCTGATGGCGCTGCGCAATCATAGAGTATTTACATCATCCCGTCAGTCCGCCGGCCAGCGCACCCAGAAAAGAATGCAGGAGCTAGACCCGCAGTTTGTCACCAGCCAGGTGCACACGCTGCCGATGCCCTACTACTGCCAGATCTATCACCTGCTGAATCTAAAGCACCTGGAAGACATCCACAGCTTTAGCCTGGGCAACCTGAAGATTCTGGAAGTGGGCGAGTTTCAGGCTACCCAAGACGGCGGTCGGTTGAAGTTCAAGACCATTCTGGACTCCCCGTTGAACGTTCTGCGGATCTGGCGCGATTCTGTGGTGGAAGTAGAGCTGACGCTGTACAACCCCTACACCGTGGAGCTAAAAATTCCCGCTTACGCAGGCAAAACCGTGTCGGTAGTCTTTAACGCGCTACCGCTGGATGAGAATAACCACAGGCTGTACATCGATATGTATAGCGACCTGGGTTGGCCAAAGCCGCTGCTGCGCTTTATGTTCCACATGGCAGCTATTCTGACCCTGCTGGAAGATATGCCCTACCTGCGCAAGCTGGCAGAGCGCAATCTGCAGCACCTAATTGAAAAGCAGCGGGTTTCACGCCATAAGACCATGCAGCTCTTCGACCGCTTTGTGGACCTATACGGTGCGTCTGATGTGGCTCTGCTTCAACCTCAGGGATAGGCTCGAAGGGGCGCTAAGTTCTCCTTTAGCGTTTACCCAGGCCGTTCAGAAAGGATGTGAAGTGAAACTGGAGATTGGCGGGGCGCTCCATGCCCCGCCCAGTCGAATCTTGGCTCAAGAGTACTGAAATGTTCAACTTGGATAGAAATAGCGAAAGTGCCTTGATTGGGAAGCCCCGTTAAGGCACTTTCGCTATTTTTGTGCAAAAGAGATCTAATCGCGGGGCCGAGCAATGCGTAGCCGGGGCGCTTGGGGTTGAGCCAACAGGTGCTCCCAAAGGGTCTCGTACTGAGCTGTCATTGCGGTGACGGTGAAGTTAGCCGCTGCGATCGCACGGGCCTTTTCCCCCAGCTGCCGCCGCAGCGCCGCATCGTCTCGCAGCCGCCGCAGGGCTGCCGCCAGCCCCTCCACGTCATCTTTTTCCACCAGCAGGCCGCTTTCGCTATCACTGATGGCTTCCGGAATGCTGCCGACGCGAGTTGCCACGACGGGCCGAGCCGCCAGCATCGCTTCGACCACGGTGAGAGGAAACCCTTCGGAGCGAGAGGGCTGTGCGATCGCATCAAACGTGCCAAGGTAAGGGCGCGGCTGCTCCACCCAACCCGCTAATTTCACTCGCCCCTGTAGTCCCAATTCGTCCACTAACTGCTCCAATTGGGGACGAAAGGCCCCTTCTCCGAGAATGACCAGCCGAATGTTGTCTACCTGGGCCAGCGCCTTGAGCAGTACATCATGGCCCTTCATCGGGTCGAGGCGGCCAATACTGCCCAGCTCCAGCCAACCGTCTGCGCTGGGGCGTTTTTCCTCGGGTACGCCCTCATCGGGCACCCCATTGGGCACCGAAATTACCGTGTTGCGACCCAGGGCGTAGAAGTCCTCCATACGCCTGCTGCTGGCGATGCCCACCGCTACATGGGCATCCACCCGTAGGGACGGCAGCCGCACCCGCAGCCAGGTCCAAAAGTCGGTGGTCCGCAAGGGCAGCTGATCGACTCGCACCACTCGCGCTCCAGGTACCGTTAGGGCCGTCGCCAGCCCTGTTGTACCGGCCCAAGGGGTACACAGGTTGAGGTGAATAATGTCTGGGCGCAGGCGACGGAAGGTTTGTAGATGCGCCCACCACGCCGCTGAACCATTAGCGGGAAGAACAATTGTGTCAGCGGCGGGGCGGCCAGATGCGATCGCATCCACGACCGTCTGATCAACTCCCACGACCGTGATGGAAATCTCTGGAGATGCTGTTTTAACCAGATGGCCCAGGCTAATTTCGGCCCCACCAATGCCCGCCGAATCGGTATAGACAACAACCTTCATCGGCTATAGCTGCCCCGCTTTTAACGGTTTTAGCTCCTGCAGCAGCAGGGCCAAACGGATTTGAATGGCTTCGTCAAACTGGCGCGGGTCTAATCCTGTTAAAGACGTAATTTTGTCGAGGCGGTAGCTTAGCGTGTTGCGGTGAATCAGCAGCCGCTTGGCAGTAGAGGATAGGGCACAGTCCTGGTCAAAAAAGACCTTTAGCGTTTCTAGCAAATCGGGCTCACCATCGAGAGGGCTGAGCAAGTGCCGCGCCAGCTCTACCTTGGTGCGCTCATCGGCAACGCAGGCAAAGGCCGCAATACCGAGTCGGTCGAGGCAGTACACCTGGTTTTGGCCGTTGAACTGCCGCCCCAGCCGCAGCGCTACCCGCGCATCCTGGTAAGAGCGCGACAGCCCTAAAATACCGGGGTGATAGCGGCCAATGCCGACGCTGACGGCGGCCCCCGTGTCCTGCCGCAGCCGCAGCAGCAGAGCATCGCCTGCCCGTTTAAGCGCCTCTAGGTTGGTCCACGAGCTGTTGACCCAGGTGCTGACCGTATCGGGCATCGCTACACCGCCAGTAGCCCAAGCGCCCATGTTTTTGGTATCGCTGGCCTTGAGCACGGCAATTTCACCGTCGCCCAGATCGGTGCAAATGGTGTCGTCGGGCAGGTGAAAAAAGCGCACAACGCTCTCCACAATGCGCTGGGAGCGGCGGCGCTGCTCAAAGCCTGAGCGCTCTGGCGGATCTTGGTCGGAGTTAACAAAGTCAGTCGCGTCGATCAAAATCACGGCGCGGGGCGGAGTCAGATCGAGCCCAAGAAGCTTGGCCTGACGAAGAATAAGGGCCTCATCCTGAATTTGGCCGTGCAATAGATGCTGAATCACCTGATTCTTTTGGGTCTGCTCATCCGAGGGCAAGGGCGGCTGGGTGATCTGGTTGAGCACCAAATCAATAAAAGCTTCGGCAATGCGAGGAGAGATTGTCTCACCGCTGCCAGATTGCTCAATCAGCACTTCCCCGGCTTGATCTTGAATGTGGAGCGGAAAGCGTAAATAGTGACGATGAAGAGAGCTTCCTGCGCCTACCAATGAGGGGGCTGATGCCAAAACTCCCTCGGCGACAACAGTGCCCTGAGCATTGCTAACCCGAACTGAAGTTTGCAGAATCTCAGTTAGTCTGTCGGCAATGACACTGGCAATTTGGGTGAATTGGCTAGGCACGGCTTCTATGTCAACAGGTCAGTGAGATGGCTCCGAAATGCCCCTGGCAATGCCTGAGGAGTAGATTACCCATTGGTAATTGATGCGGCTAGAGTGCTTATCTTATAAGGCTTTTTGGTTTCTAGCGGGAACTGTCTTGGCTTTACAAAAGCTCTAACCAAAGGTAGATTGCCTTTTTCCGAACCTATCTTAAGGCAGATAAAAAACTGCCGTGCTCATCAACTTAAGGCGTATTTTTGTTGTTTTTAACTAACAGTAAGACTGGCCGAAAAACCCCATTGAGTCATCTCTCTGAGGGGTGATTAACTAGAATTTCAACTGTTTTTGTGCAATTGCCCAATTAATTATTTCCAAAATTCAGAATTCTTCTGGCAATTGCCCAATGAAAATGGTTTGCTTGCGCCCCTAGGATGCAGAGCATAGCGTGCAATTTGGGACTGAGCTGTGTCATTTCACTTACCTACTGCGCCTAAAGCCCGGATTGCCGTCGTGCGATCGCTTCCTGGATTGGGTGATCTGCTCTGCGCGGTGCCCGCCCTGCAATCGCTACGGGCAGCCTGCCCCCAGGCGCACATTACCTGGATAGGCCTACCCAGAACGGAGTGGTTTGCTCAGCGGTTCTCAGCCCTGCTGGATGATTTTCTGGCGTTTCCCGGCTATCCCGGCATTCCAGAGGGGTGGCAGAGTGAGCGGGCCACGGTCGATTTTTTGGCCCAAACCCAGGCCGAGCCGTTTGATCTGGTGATTCAAATGCACGGCAACGGCAGCGCTATGAATGCCTTTGTCGCTCTTGTCGGCGCAAAAGTAAGGGCTGGGTTTCATCTACCAGGACAGTATTGCTCTCAGCCCGAAAGCTTCCTGGCGTATCCGGAAGGCGTGCCGGAGATTATGCGATCGCAACAGCTCATGACTTTCCTGGGAGCACCGCTGCAGTCGAATGAGATGAGCTTCCCAGTGACGCCTGCTGAGCAGCAGCGCTATCAGTCCCTAGCTGCCCTGCATGACCTGCGTCCTGGTTCTTACATTTGTGTGCATCCTGGCGCCAGCGACGACAGTCGCCGCTGGTCGTCGGCTGGATTTGCTCAGGTTGCCGACCATATAGCCGCCAAGGGATACCGCATTGTTCTGACAGGAACCCCTGCTGAGCAACCCCTTATTCAAGAGGTGCAGCAGCAGATGTACACCCGCTGCCTCAATCTGGTGGGCCGCACCGATTTGGGCACCCTGGCAGCCCTACTGCAGCATTGCGCCCTGCTGATTTGCAACGACACCGGAGTATCTCACCTGGCCGCTGCGCTCAAGGTGCCTAGCGTCGTGATTTTTAGCAATTCGGAGATCAACCGCTGGGCTCCGCTCAACCGGCAGCTCCATCGAGTGATCGACAGCCGCGAGAGCGGCACGGCAACCACAGCCGCTGTGCTGATGCAGGTCAACGAACAGCTTAGAGATTTGCCCCAGCCGCAGCGGCGGCCCCAGCCCCAACCCATAGAGGTGAGCCATGTCGTCTGAGGCAACATCTCCATCTACTAGTCCATCTACTGGCGGCCTTAACTGGCTGAGCGTGCAGCGGGTGCTGGTACTAGCGGCAGACCAGCCTGAAGCTGTAGAGCCCGCCCTTGGGGCACTGCGCACGTCTCTACCTCAAGCTGAGGTTGATTTGGCATTTGCCAATACCGTATCAGCACCCATTGCGGCTATCCACTGCTGGCCCTACCTGGAAAACGGCATTGACGAGCAGCACCAGGCCCTGGAGTGGATGCGCCAGCAGCAGTTCGACGCTGCCTTTGTCTTCTGCTCTCCCAACCACTCGCCGTTTGCCCTGGCCTACCTCTGCTACCTGGCCGGTATTCCCGTTCGCGTCGGGATGTCCCGCGAGTTTGGCGGCAAGGTTCTCTCCCACTGTTTTGATCCGCCAGATCAAATGGAGCTGGTTAATCCTCATTTGCATTTGCTCGAAGCCGCTGGGATTAAGACAGAGCGCAGAGGGCAGAGAGCAGAAGGGGAAAACGGCTCCTTGCTCCTCTCTTCTCACTCCTCTCTAGAGGCCA
>DATNQE010000543.1:0-5172 GCA_036702895.1 Trichocoleus sp.
TTGCCAAGATTACGCAACAGTGGGGCTAGCGATGAGCACGGAGAAAGTCATCTTGATTACCGGCGGCAGTCGCGGCATTGGAGCAGCCACGGCCCTCCTTGCCGCCCAGCGGGGCTACGCCGTTTGCGTTAACTACCTGCACAACCAAACAGCGGCTCGGGGCATTATTGAAACAATTGAGCAGAGCGGTGGGCGGGCAGTTGCGATCGCGGCCAACGTCGCCTCCGAGGAAGAGGTCATCCGTCTGTTTGAAGCGGTCGATAGAAAGCTTGGCACCCTCCACGCCCTGGTCAATAACGCGGGCATCCTAGAGCCTCAAATGCGCGTCGAAAATATGGACGCTGACCGCCTCAGTCTGGTCATTAATACCAACGTCATCGGCAGCTTTTTGTGCGCCCGGGAAGCAGTTTTAAGAATGTCTACTAAGCATGGTGGCGCTGGTGGCTCTATCGTCAACGTCTCTTCAGCAGCATCCCGACTGGGCTCTCCCAATGAGTACGTAGACTACGCCGCCTCTAAAGGCGCGATTGATTCTATGACCATCGGCCTGGCTAAAGAAGTGGCTGCTGAAGGCATTCGCGTCAACGCCGTGCGCCCGGCGTTTATCGACACCGACATCCACGCCAGCGGCGGAGAGCCCAACCGCATCAATCGAGTTAAAGCCTCGATTCCCATGCAGCGGGGTGGCCAGGCGAGCGAAGTCGCAAACGCAATCCTGTGGCTGCTTTCAGACGAAGCTTCATACACCACAGGCTCATTCATCGAAGTCTCCGGCGGGAAATAATCCAGCGGCTTTGTATAGTTCACAGCGCTCAGCAACGGCCTGGAGAGTGTTGTCGTCATCCTGCGAGCCAATGCTTGTGCTGTGTAGGGATTGACGAACACTCCAGGATTGCGCTCGTCTGCCGCAGCCAGCAGCACCTCCGTACTGCGATGAGAAGCAACACCGGCACAGGCTGCGCTACAGCTGCGCCCGGGAACGCACGCTGAACCACCTGCACCTGCTGGCTGGTCCAACGGCTAGAGATTTCAGCTAGGGGGCTATAGCCGCATCCATTGGCCGTCCAGGGTTAACGCCTAAGCCTGCTCAGCTTCAGCGGCAGGCCCAGCAGCGGCGCCAGGGGCAGCAGCTGCATTAGCAGCTACGTAGTAGCTGGCCACAATCGCCATCATTAGCCACCAGAGCGTACTCACCTGGGGCCGGTACCAGATTGTATCGACCAGGCCGTGGCAGAGCATACCCGCCTGACTTGCGATCGCACCCATCAGCCAGTAAGCCTGATTGTCCTGCGTCATACGCATCCGCTGAAGCTGCACCCAGCCCTGGTTGAACGTCACCACTAGCAGCCAGATAAACACCGACAGCCCAACTAGCCCAGCTTCAACCGCCGTTTCTAAAAAGATGGAGTAGGCGCTTAGAGCCGTGTAGCGGGGCCGCTGATAGAAGGGGTAAATTGCGTTAAAGGCATCGTTGCCAGGGCCAATGCCGAGAACGGGGCGATCTTTAATCATGTTGATTACCGCCGCCCAAACGTTGAGCCGGAAGTTGTTGCTGCTGTCTTGCCGCCCAACAAACATACTGAGAACGCGATCGCGCAGCGAGTCTACCGCTAGCACCCCTAGCACCACGACGGCCGCTGCGCCACCTAGCAGCAGCGGCATTGCCCAGCGGCGCCAAAACGGCGTAAAGCGAATGCTCCAAAACCGCACCAGCAGCGCCAGCAGGACAAAACCACCTACCACAAAGCCAATCCAGGCTCCCCGGCTGAGGGTCAGCACCAGGCACACCGTGCTAATGCCCGCTATCATCACCGCCAAAATTTTGGGCAACCAGCGGGGCCAGGCAAAAATGGCGGCGGTGCTCAAGCCAATCGCTGGAATCAGGTAGCCGCCCAGCAGGTTGGGGTTGCCCAAATAGCTATAGACACGAGTGGCATTGGCCGAAGCAGAGGTCGGATCTACCCAGGTCGCCAGCGCAGCTGCCCCAAAAAAGTATTGACGCAAACCATACCCCGCAACCGGCAGAGACGTGAGCAGCAGAGCCAGCACCAGCCAGTTGCGGGCCTGGGGCCGACGCAGCACCCGCGCCATCAGCAAAAACACCAGCAGGTTCAGCGTTAGCTTGACCAAGCCCTGAAGCGCAGCCGCCTTCACAGGGGACAGGGCCGTGGCCAGAGCCATAACGCCCCAAAACAAAATCACAACCAGATGAATTGGCGTCAGCCCTTCCCCGGCTTCATCGGTAAGGGTCAGCAGCACCCACAACGCCCCCGCCGCCATCATCAGCACCCCGATCAGCGCCGTAGAAACAAAGGGGGCTAGCGCAAACAGCACGATGAGAATAGCTAGCCCAATCCAGTCTCCCCAGGCCAGTAGTCGGCTCCCCTGGCGCCACTGCCGCAGCGGCGCCAGCAGGCGGTGGAGCAGGCTGACCTGCCGCCAGTAGCGCAGGTCAAAGGGCCGCAGGGTGATTTGGTTCCAAACAGAGTTCAGCATGGCAGCGAGGTGTGTCAGCGGCGGGGAGCAGTTCCCAAATTCACCCCCCATCATGCCAGCCTGATGGACAAATCGCCCAAATTTTTTTGAGGTTAGGTTGGACGGTTGGGGAGCGTTTGAGTCAACCAGCAGGAGCCGTTTCGCCAGTCAAGCTTAGGCTCCGCTTGATAGTCCCTTTGCGGGACCTACTTTTAATAGAGCGGGATGAATCAACAGTCGGCCTGTAAGGGTGAGTGCAGCGGAAAAGCTCGCTATTTCTCCAAATCCTCCGTACAAGCGATCCGTAGCAGCAATCCGTACGTTCAGTTCCGTCCAAAACAGGGTCAGGGCAGGACAGAAACAGTGCCTGATTGAGGGGGCAGAGGATGGCGACCTAAACCAGCAATTTCTTTCAGCGCCGGCGAGGTACTGTCAGTCCGCTGCTGCTCTAACTCCACCAGGTAAACATTGGTGTAGAGGCGGGCAATGATCTGCCGTCCGCCCTGGGTAGCCGCGAGGTAGCGCAAACAGTCGCGAATGTAGGGAAACACGACACACCAGTAGAAGTGGGGATAACTCGCCCGCAGATCGGCTGCTGAACTGTAGCCGAGGATCTGGTTCATGCCGGTCTCCTCAAACTCACAGTACAGAGCCGGTAATTTCTTGAGGTAGCGCGGATCGCTGAGTTGACCAATGAGATCGGCAGCCCGACACAGACCCGGGTAATCAATCGTGTCTTGGTAAATCGTCCCCTTGGGCACTGGGAAACGGGTCAACTCAATGCAGGTCAAAACGCGATCGAGATCAATTAACGGGTTCTGTCGCAGCGTCATTGTTACGAACTGGCGCCCTCGGTCTACGTGGTAGGGCCCCAAGCAGGCATCGGTTCGCCCCTCTAGCAGCACAGCCGTTTGCCCTGGCTGGCCGATGCTGTAGCGGCCTGCGGCTAAGTCGTCCTCTGGGCACAGGCCGCGCAGGTAGCCGATATCGTGGCACAGCAGCGCCACCATGACGTTCATCCAGTCATGGGGAGTAACCGCTTTACTGTGCAGGTGCCGCCCCTGCAGCAAAGTTTGACCCACGACTAGCACCTGCTGAGTGTGCTCCACGGTGTGATACGGCGCATCACTAGTTGCGATCGCACCCAACACTTCCTTCGCTAGAGCGGCAAAACTCTCCCAATAGCCTGGCGCCGCTCCTCCAAACAAGCTTAAAAAGCCCTGCTGCAGATCGTTTAGAAAGACTGAATTTGAAGAATAAAGCGTCGCCATTGCATCTGCTCCACTAAATGCTAGAAGTGAGCGCTATCTCCCAGGAGAAGTGCTCAAAAACATCGTCTGCGGGAATCGTTTATGGACTACACCTTGACGAAAAAGCTAAAACTTGAAAACCAGAAAAACTCACAACTTAGATTGTCAGAATTTGGAGATTTGAGAAAAGCTGGGCTTTGTCTCTCACAAACTCCTACAAAGCTCACAGAGAATCCAAACGATCTGACAACGAATATGGGAAAGGCCCCATCTCTATCATTAAGATTCCTTAGAAGAGTTTTGCGTGTGAGCGTTAGAGCACTCTGCAAGAGATATTGATCAATGCTTATTGTGATCTCGATCAAGAGCAGGTTCGCCTTTCCCTTCTAGTCTCAGGTAATAAATCTAACAGCCTCAATCTGTAGTTTCCCTGTTAGCAAAGGAGGCTTAATGCGCTTCTTCACAGCGCCTCTAATAGCGGTAGGACTGTTCTATGACAACCCTCGAAACCATTCACGATTTACCTGCAGAAGCAGCCTTGAGTTGGATCGACGATCTGTTTTACAGCGAAAAGGGCTATCGCCTGAATGATCTAGAAAGACAAGTTTTTTTAGGCTCCTGGCATGGCCAAACCTACGAGACCATTTACCCGCTCAACCCCCAGTACGTTGAGAAGTCTGTGGGCTATAAGCTCTGGCGAAAACTGTCAGAGCTCCTGGGGGAAAAGGTGAGTAAAAAGCGAATTCGAGGAGCGGTCATGCGGCGGCTAAGCACTAGCACTACCGCCCCAATAGCGCCGTTCGTTCCGCTGTCGTTAGAGTCATGGAGCTTTTCAACCAGGGGCATTTGCATTGTGCATCAGCGCCAGGACTGGCTTGCCCAACAGCTCGCCCAGCTTCTAAGTCAGCTGCTTAAGGCAGCAGGACATCCAGTGCTGGTAGAAGCCGCAGAGCTACAGCTGCCTGTGCTTCAAACTGAGGCTCAAAAAGACTGGGTTGTGCTAATTACTCAGCTGGTCTGATTGGGCTCCTAGATCAGGATAAATGACAGCTAACGCTAGATTTAGTGGTTCAGAGCGTTCACTTTTGGGGATCTTGTGTATATTGTGGGCAATTCCTTCTGGAATATGCCGTCTTTGGACTGTTGCGTTAGTTAACCAGAGGCCGTTCAGAGCCTGACTGGTAGTCCTTCCTGAGACAAAAACCTCTGCGATCTTTAGAACAGTAAGACTTTTTTTGATTAGTCATTCATTCTGGATTCTATGGAAATCTTCATTCTGGTCGCAATCGTTTTCATTTTCTGGACTAACGAGATCCTGCTGGGAAACAAACTTTTCAAAGAGAAACCCAAGAAAACTGACCTGGATAATCTAGCAGAGGCCTTTAAGAAATACCTGAAGGACGGAGTTCCCGTTAACATACAGGGGGGTGATGGGAAAAAGCCTTAG
>DATNQE010000547.1:0-2915 GCA_036702895.1 Trichocoleus sp.
GTGGCTCAAGCCGCTGCCGCTAACGAAATCGACCTGGGTGGAGGCCAACACGATTCGCGAGTGTGTTGGCTGCCCTACGAAAATCCCTGTCAGCGTGAGATTAGTTCTGTGGGTACCCGTTCACTTTCTTACGGCTCAAAAATCAGCAGAATTTTTCTGCCTAAAACGGCTTATGAAGGAGCAGACCCGCCCCCTTAAAAGATAAAGAATAAGCAGGCTGTTTAAAATAGCTTCAAACAATCCAAACTCCCGGCCGTAATGCCTTGGATCCCAATAGCTAACCGAACTATGAAAGCGAACTGTCCAGCTAAAGGGAAAAAACAATACTGGGCCATCATCCACATGAGTGAGAATATCCACACCCGCATGTAGCAGACAGGCCAACAGAAACCAGAAGAAAAAACGGCTGCTAGAGCCAATGTTTCGTCGTTTTCTCCAAACCAGCCCGATACCCAGAAGCAATAAGATGGGGGCATGAAGCAGGTTGTGGGCGGCAATCCAGAATGGATTATGGAAGTATAGATTGTCGAACATTACGTCAAAGGCTTCCTGACTGCTCCAGCCCAAAATGAAGCGGTAGTAGACCATTCCGCCGATAGAAAGCAGCCATAGAGCAATGTCGGGAGCGACAGACCCGAGCAGAAAGGCCTGCCGATGAATCGGTACTCGCGGCAGTGCCTTGTCCAATGCCGCAGTCATCAGGAAGTGAGACGGTGTATTCATCCTAGGCACCGTGACTTAAAGAAGCCGCGCTGAGTGTCTCTCAACTCTATCTACGATTGGCCTAGAAGAGTTCATTGAGCGTTATTTCCAACGGCGTGTCAATAGCAATGAGACAGCATTAGCTGGCTCAAGGGCGATATCTGAGCGCTTTATTTATCTCTGCTTACTAGGAGCCATAGGTTGCCGATAAGCAGGAGCTTACTCATTAGAGGGCAGAGGCTAAGGGGTAGCAGGCGCCTGACTCAGCTTGGCGACGAGCGCCTCAACCCGTTCTTTAACCTCATCCCGCACGCGGGGAAAAATCTCAGGCTGCTCTGCCGGGTCATCTAGCTGCCAGTCTTCGAATACCTCGCGCACAACCCACTCAGGCGGTAGGTTGACGCCGCAGCCACAGAGAGAAATGACGGCGTCAAAGTCCTCAGGGTTAAACTCGCTCAGGGCGTTGGAGGTCTGATCGCTAATGTCGATACCAACTTCCTTCATCGTTGCGATCGCTTCTGGGCGCACTTGGCTCGCTTCAAGCCCAGAGCTGGTAACGGCGATTTTTCCAGCTCCCAGGGTCTTGGCAAATCCTTCAGCCATCTGAGAGCGGGCAGAGTTTTTCTTGCAAACGAACATCACGCGTTTCATCGTAAGGGCTCCACTAAAAAGGCAATTGGCAGGCACACAAACTAACCCAGCGGGCGCATACAGCGCGGGTCTGGGAGCGTTGCTTTCTCCGGCTGGCGGGGAAACCAGAAGGCGGTGCGCTTGCACACTTCCACCAGCATCAGCATGACGGGCACTTCGATCAGCACGCCGACAACGGTGGCTAAGGCCGCACCCGAGTTAAGGCCAAAGAGGGTGACAGCGGTTGCGATCGCAACTTCAAAGTGGTTACTGGCGCCAATCAGCGCCGCTGGGGCCGCGTCCTCGTAAACCAGGCCCAGCTTTTGAGCAGCTACGTAGGAAATGAGGAAGATAAAGTTGGTCTGAATAAACAGAGGAACGGCAATAAGCAGAATGTGCAAGGGGTTTCGCACAATCAGATCACCCTTAAAGGCAAACAGCAGCACCAGCGTCAGCAGCAACGCCGTCACCGCAACCGGACTGAGATACTTGAGAAACACCCCGTCAAACCAGGCTTTGCCCTTGTGCCGCAGGATCCAGGTGCGCGAGATGGCTCCAGCTAGCAGCGGTAGCCCTACATAAATCAGCACCGAGAGCACGATCGTCTCCCAAGGAACCGTCAGGTTGTTGGCAGCCAGCAGCCAGCGCCCCAAAGGCGCATAGAGAAACAGCATCGCCAGGGAGTTCACCGCCACCATGACCAGCGTGTGCCCCTGATTGCTAAACGACAGGTAGCCCCACATCAGCACCATGGCGGTGCAGGGAGCAATGCCGAGTAAAATCGCCCCGGCGATGTAGGAGTCAGCCAGCGCTACCTCAACGCCTCGAATCAATTCTGTGCCCCCAATCAGGGGGCTAAAGAGCCAGCCCAGAAACACCTGGGAAAAGGCCACCATCGTAAAGGGCTTAATCAGCCAGTTCACCACCAGCGTCAGCAGCACTGGCCGGGGCGTTTGAGCCGCCCGTTTAGCCTGACTGAAGTCAATCTTGACCATGATGGGGTACATCATGAAAAAGAGACAAACGGCGATGGGAATCGACACCTGATAAAGGCTCATTGCATCAAGAGCCACCGCCACACCAGGGAACAACCGCCCCAGCAGAATGCCGGCAATAATGCACAAAAACACCCACAACGTCAGATAGCGCTCAAACAGGTTTAGCTGCCCGCCTGCCTGAACGGCTTTGGTAGCCTGATTACTACTCATCAAAAACCTCTAAATTTCCCTTTCTATCAGCGTTTCTATCGTTAGGTCAGTGGGCGCCTCTCCAGCAAAGACAGTGCCTGTCTTGCCCTGCTCCAGGCGCTCCAAAATAACCCCGTAAGCTTCTGTTGGTAGGGGAACGTAGCCCACCGTACGGGCCAAAAAGCCCACGTTGGTCAGATAGTATTGAGCCAGCTCCTTTAGAGCAGGATTAGCAGTTGCCCGCTCAGCATTGACGTAGATGAACAAAGGCCGGGTTAATGGCTCGTATTCCCCGCTTTGAACTGTATCTGCAGAGGGTTCAACGGGACCTTCCCCGCTGTTGATGGAGAGCGCTTTTAGCGTGTTGCGGTTCTCGTCGTAGTAAGCAAAGCCAAA
>DATNQE010000018.1:0-4396 GCA_036702895.1 Trichocoleus sp.
ACTCTTTCACCGTGTTGGCTCCTGCTTTGGCAAGAATCCTTAATCTGGACGATTTTCAGAGCCAAATCTGTCTGCCATAGTTTGGGTGACCCCTCTACTGCTGAGTTTGGAGAATCTCCCTTGGTACCCGTTAGAGACTACAACCCTATTCGCACGACGCCCTACGTCACCTATGGGCTGATTGCGCTCAATATTTTGATCTTTATTTACGAGTTGACGCTGCCCTCTTACTCGCTGCTGGGCTTCTTTAAAACCTGGGCAGTGGTGCCAGAGGAACTGTCGACAAGTTTTGCCACCGGAGTTTCGGTAGTCAATATTGAAGAGTGGCTGACCCTGGTAACAGCGCAGTTTCTCCACGGCGGCTTTTTGCACGTAGCGGGCAATATGCTCTACCTGTGGATCTTTGGCAACAACGTCGAAGACCGCATGGGGCACGTCAAGTTTTTGATTTTCTATTTGCTCTGCGGCACGATTGCCGGACTCGCCCAGTGGTTCTTTGCCCCGCTCTCTGAAATTCCATCGCTCGGCGCGAGTGGTGCGATCGCAGGCGTCATGGGCGCCTACATCTTCCGCTTCCCAGATGTGCGCATCCTCACCATTGTTCCTCTGGGGCCATTTCCTTTCCCCGTGCGCATTCCGGCCATCTTTTATCTAGGCCTGTGGTTCCTGCAGCAGGCGGCCTACGGCGTGGCTAGCCTCGATGCTCCTTCCATGATCGGCATGGAGAGCGGCGGTGTAGCCTACTGGGCTCACGCTGGAGGGTTTGTAGTGGGCGCGCTGATAGGACCGCTGTTTGGGCTGTTTAACCCCGAAGGGGCTGCTCCCAATCTAGAAGCCGCCGATCCCAATCAACCTCCTGCATAGCTTGTGTCAAGTTAATTAGGACGTTTGAGAGGAATGGGGGGGTGTGGGCTGCGCCCCCAACCAGGGGTTTCCACCCCTGCACCCCGTGTCCTAATCAATCCGTCCAAGTATATAGGGTTTGGACAAGCCCCACCCGCAGCAGTTTGCCGCAGCCGCTCGGTGCACAGCCCTTGCTCTAACGCCTGGCTGTAAACTTTGTGCAACCTCGTGGAACCTTCTTTACCAGGGACCGTCGTGGCAGGTAGGCCCAGATTCGGGTAGCTACAAGCGCCGATATGGGTAGGGTTTTGGGCTGTTTTGCGACTCGTTGGGGAGGTACCGCCCGCTGGCTTTTTGGAGCGGTGCTAATAGGGGGATTTGATCAGGCGATCGCAAAGCAGCCTAACGCCATTACACTGGTTTTTCCTGGGCCAGTTTTCCCCCGAATCTCATTGGTGCAATCGGGAGGTTGCCATGAAACGAATTGCCCCCAAACTCAGTAACGTAATTAGAGGGGTCTTGACGCTGCCGCTGATGGTGCTGCCAGTGCTAGCTGCCGTCCCCGCCGTGGCTACACCCGTCCCCGCAATTTTTGTGCAGGCTAGCAGCGGTCCGGTGCGGGCAGTGCTGCGCGAAAACAAAACGCTCTATCTCAACAACGACACTACCTACGAGTACAGCCTGCGGGCAGAGAGCGCCGCTACGGTTGGCGGGGTTAATATCCCGGCTGGTGCGATCATTCGCGGTCAGTTTGAGCCGGTGCAGGGCGGCCTGCGCTACGTAGCCACCGCAGCCGAATTCAATAACCGCGTTTTCACGCTGCGGGCCGCATCTGATACGCTGCACGACGTCAAAGACCCCCGCGAAACCACAGCAGGCGCTATCTTGGGCGACGCTGCCATTGGGGCTGCTGGCGGAGCGGCGGTCGGCGGTATTTTGGGCGGCGGCGTCAGTATCGGTGAGGTGCTCGGAGGAGCAGCGGCAGGCGCTGTAATCGGCAACGTCACCGCGCAGCGAGTCGTCGTGGTTGAGCCCAACCAGGCTCTTGTGTTGAACCCGCTGTAGGGAGTTCTGCGCAAAGCGTTGACCCGAATTTTGTTGGCCTGAATTCTATAGAGACGCCTGAGGGAAACTTCGAGCGTCTCTCTTGGTTTGCCAGCGCACTCAGCTTTGTTGCTAAAGCCGAAGCAACTCGCTGGCGCTGGCTCATCGCTAGCTGCTGGAATTTAGGACGGGGTGCAGGGGTGGAGCCCTTAGCTGGGGGCAAAGCCCCCCACCCCAAAAAATAGATGTCTTCAGCAATGCAGCCACAGCTATGGTTTCTGACCAGAGAGGAAGAGGAACTGGCATTAAAACCGGTCGATGGCTGCGATCGCAGCTGCAGTAATTGGCTCAGCGGCTAGCGTGTAGAGAATGCCGTCTCGCACCGAAACCAAGTTGAGGTAGTAAGCCGTCTCGCCATTGCGGTTGACCGTGTAGATCCGCGCGCCGGTATCGTCGCCCAACAGGCGTTCGGTAACATCATCTAGGGTGTAGCCCTGGCTTTCGAGCTGTGCTTTTAGCTCATTGGCTGCCGAGCGCCAGCTAGCAGCCGGGCTGCGCCAGCAGGTAGCGCTGCCCTGACAACCCGCGGTAGCGCCCGCCAAGTGCGGAAAGTCCTGGTAGGGGGCGGGCGGATCTAGGGGCGCAGTAGGGTCAGAGGTAACAGGGTCAGAGGCAACAGGGTCAGGCGTGATCGGTTCGTCGGAGACAACTGGCTCTGAGGTTACAGGCTCGGCTGCCAAAAGATTAGGCGCTGGAGCCGCCGCTGCTGGAGCCACCGCTGCTGGAGCATTCTCAGGCGGGGCTGGAGCCGGATTCTGAGCCGCAGGTTCAGGCGGGGCAGCAGCTGGGGCAGGTAGGGTGGTGACTGGCATGGATTCGGGCGGCACAATCAGCGCCGTTTCTGGCAGAGGCGCTGGGGTCTTCACTGGCAGCTTGAGCAGCAGCCCGTGTAGACCGATAGAGACGGCCAAGCAGAGCAATCCTGCCTCTAAAGGCAGCACCCAGCGAGTGGCCCTCTGAGCCAGACCTCTGGGCCCTGGCTTTATTGATGATGGTTCCGGCCTGTGGGTCACCATTTATTGAGAAAGCTACTTCTTTTCAGGTGCAAGCAATTCCTGCTAGGTGCAGCTTTTCCATGATGCATAGCGCTCAGGCAATTAGCCACAAAGCCCAAATTAGCACACAACAGGCGGGGTTCTAGAGCGCCAAGAGGGCCATTTGAAACAAAGCTTATAGCGTCGCAGCCTCACTAAGCATCAAAAAAACAAAATCTTGTTGAGAGACAGTTTCATTAGTAGTAGAATCGTCTCTGGTTTGTTAAGCGAGGAGGCGCTGGCCCACGCTCCAGCGCTCGCAGAGGCCTCGGGGGTTCACCCTGAGGGCACTGAGGTGGAGAACTTGAGGTAAAAAATTCTATGAAACTAAGCAGACGTGCATTTTTAGGGGCTGGCACCGCCGCTACGGTGATTGCTCTGAACGAGTTGGGCCGACCCCGGCGGGCGCAGGCACAGCTCTTCAACCGAGGCAGGACGGTCAACCTCTATTCCGCTCGCCACTACGACACTGATGAGAGCCTCTACGAGAGCTTCCGCGACGCGACCGGCATTCGGGTCAATGTGGTTGAGGCCGAGGCTGATCAGCTGATTGAGCGGATTAAGAGCGAGGGGGCCAACAGCCCCGCTGATATTTTGGTAACTGTGGATGCCGGTCGCCTCTGGCGGGCCGAGCAGGAGGACCTGTTTGAGCCGATTTCGTCGTCTGTGCTGAACGACGCGGTGCCTGAGTACCTGCGCCACCCCGACGGCCTGTGGTTTGGTCTGACCAAGCGGGCCAGAGTGCTGATGTACAACAAAGAGCGGGTCAACCCGAGCGATCTATCCACCTACGAGGCGTTGGCCGACAGCCAGTGGCGGGGCCGCATCTTGACGCGCTCGTCGACCAATATCTACAACCAGTCGCTGGTGGGCTCATTAATCGCCGCCAATGGCCCTGCCGAGACAGAGGAGTGGGCGCGGGCGCTCGTAGCGAACTTTGCCCGTCCGCCAGAGGGCAACGACACGGCTCAGATTAAAGCTGTAGCTGCTGGGTTGGGCGACATTGCCATCTCAAACACCTACTACCTGGCCCGCTTGGCTAAATCTGAAGATGCTGAGGAGCGCGATATCGCCTCTAAGATTGGTGTCTTTTTCCCCAACCAGGAAGACCGAGGTACCCACGTCAATATCAGCGGGGCGGGAGTACTCAAGTCGTCGCCTAATAGAGAGGCAGCCATTCAGTTCCTGGAGTACATGGTCAGCGCCGAGGCGCAACGCATCTTCGCTGAGGGCAACAACGAGTACCCCGTACTAGACGGCGTTGCTGTAGACAGCGTGGTCACAAGCTTTGGCGACTTTAAGGAGGACACCCTAAATGCATCCATCTTCGGCCAGAATAACCCCGAGGCGCTGCAAGTTTGCGATCGCGCCGGTTGGAAGTAGGCTCTTTAGCCGGTAAAGCATCTTAGCTAGGT
>DATNQE010000567.1:0-4570 GCA_036702895.1 Trichocoleus sp.
GACGTTTAATCGTCACCCTTACGGAAAAGACGCAAGGCGTCCACTACCCCGGTGGACGCTTACCTCTTTTAAAGGGCGTTCTAAGAGTCGCTTCAGAAGTCCGAAAGGAACGTCCCCGAGGGTGTATCTCGGTAGTTACCGCTAGCTAGCACTCAATCTTTTGTCGGTCCCCCAACGGCAGCTGCCGTTGGGATATCCCTCCAAGCTGCGCCTTTTAATAGATTTGAAAAGGATTTAGAAAGCTTAAGCTGTCTCAGGTATAACCCACAGAACTAAGTCGATAGGCGATTTGCCCGTGGGTAATTGCATTTATAGCGGATTTAAGCCCAGCAATGGTGGACTGGATTACCCAGACAGTTGAAGCATTGGGATATTGGGGCATTTCAGGACTGATGTTTCTGGAAAATGTGTTCCCACCTATCCCCTCAGAAGTGGTGATGCCCCTGTCGGGCTTCGCTGCTAGCCGCAGTAACCTGCAGTTTTGGCTGGTAGTCGCTGCTGGCACCGTAGGCTCGGTGCTGGGAACGTTGCCCTGGTACTACTTGGGTAAATATGTAGGGCAAGACACCATTATTCGCTGGGCCGATCGCCATGGTCACTGGCTGGCGGTATCGGCTAAGGATATTCAAAAAGCGATCGCATGGTTTAGCCATCGCCAGGGTCGCTGGGTCGTGTTGGGGGCCCGCATGATTCCCGGCATTCGTACCTACGTTTCGGTGCCCGCTGGCATCAGCGGTATGGGACTCTTGCCTTATGTAGGCTATTCGCTAGTTGGCACCAGCTTGTGGGTAACGGGGCTAACGGTTGCAGGATACTTTTTAGGCAGCCAGTACGAGACGGTGAGCCGATTTATCAAACCGGTCTCAGCGGTGGTCATTATTAGCTTGTTAGTATTTTCGATTGGCTGGGTGCTTTATCGCAGGCAGCGGCAATCCCAATAGCAGGCCTAGCAGCCGATCCAGCCAACATTGCAATGAATG
The DNA here is from genome assembly GCA_036702895.1 of Trichocoleus sp. Classification (GTDB taxonomy): domain Bacteria; phylum Cyanobacteriota; class Cyanobacteriia; order Phormidesmidales; family Phormidesmidaceae; genus JACVSF01. Next base: position 981 of record DATNQE010000567.1, read on the forward strand.
TCGTATTGTGAGAAATGCGCTCTGGTAGCAGGTAGTTAAGGTTGGAGAACGCGTTTTCCTTTCAGTGTCAGGCCCACTGTAGCCACACTCAAGCCCGCGCGGCTACATTTCACACTCCCCACGGCCCGGTGCATACACCCCGGTTTATGCCGGTGGGTACCCTGGCTAACGTTAAGACGGTTACCCCGGAGCAGCTTAAAGGCACTGGGGCTGAGATGGTGCTTGCCAACACGTACCATCTTCATCTGCAGCCGGGTGAGGATTTGGTGGCCGAAGCAGGGGGTGTGCACCGCTTTATGGGCTGGTCAGGACCGATGCTGACCGACTCTGGTGGTTTTCAAGTGTTTAGCCTCAGCCAGATTCGCACGATTACCGAGGCCGGCGTAACGTTCAAATCGCCCCGCGACGGCAGCATTATTCACCTCTCGCCAGAGAAGTCTATTGAGATTCAAAACAATCTAGGGGCAGACGTCATCATGGCCTTTGATGAGTGCCCGCCCTACCCAGCAGAGCGTGAGGCTATTATTGCGTCTACCGACCGTACCTACCGCTGGTTAAAGCGCTGCGTAGAGGCCCATCAGCGGCCTGATCAGGCGCTCTTTGGTATCGTTCAAGGCGGTGTGTATCCTGACTTGAGACAGGCCGCTGCCGCCTCTTTGGCGGAGCTAGATTTGCCAGGCTATGCCATTGGTGGCGTTAGCGTAGGCGAACCCCCCGAGCTGATTGCCCAAATCGTACAGGCAACAGCGCCCCACCTGCCGGAGCACAAGCCCCGTTACTTAATGGGGGTTGGTACCTACCGGGAGATGGCCCAAGCGATTGCGGCTGGGGTCGATCTATTTGACTGTGTGATTCCGACTCGGTTAGCGCGCCATGGCAGCGCACTGGTAGGCGGAGAGCGCTGGAACCTAAAAAATGCTCGCTTTCGGCGCGATCACACCCCTCTAGATGCGGCTTGCCCCTGCTACACCTGCACCCACTTCACGCGAGCCTATCTCTGCCATCTGCTCCACGCCAAAGAAATTCTGGCGTTTACCTTGCTCTCGATTCACAACATTACAGAACTTATCTGCTTTACTCAGCGAATTCGCGCTGCTATATTGGCCGATCGCTTTGCTACAGAGTTTGCAGAATGGTTAACGCCAGCGCCACTCCTATCGGCTGGAGCCTCATGAGCGTGTTAAGATGTAATGCAATTCTTAAGCCTGTGTTTGGGAGATCGAGATTTCTATGGACGCTGCTTTGCTGCTGGCTAAACTGCCCGAGGCCTACTCTATTTTCGATCCGCTAGTAGACGTACTGCCCATTATTCCGCTGTTCTTCCTGCTGTTGGCGTTTGTATGGCAGGCATCGGTGGGCTTCAGATAAGTCTCCACTCAAGTTTTTAAGGCAATCAAACAAATGAGGGGTGCTGGTAAATAAGACCAGCACCCCTCATTTTTAATACTCAAAACAGCTTTTGGGGTAAGGATAGGCAAGTATCGTCTTAGCCCCTTGCCAACAAAGGCAATTGCTACAGCACCTGATGAGTGTACTCGTGCTGCTTGACGTTGTCTTCAGCGGTGACCTTATGCTCGGCGTTGAGTAACCGCTTTTTGGCTGTGGAGTAGTTGATGTCGGTGCGGACGGTGCCTAGAGGGAGGAGATCTTTGGCAGCCGGCCGGGAGCGATAGGTGCGGGCGGCTGCGACTGCTCGATTGGCAAAATCACTGCACAGTTGGGCTTCAGAGGGCGCCGCTGGGAATAAAGACGGTTTACCGTTAGGCAAAACTTCTGCCAAAGTGACTCCGTGCAGGCTTTGGTAGGAGGTGGGTACACCCTTCAAGACGGCTTCTAGATAAGCCGACGGAACTGGTTCTGCCACCAGCACCGCTTTGGTATCTCCGTCCTCCCGGACAAAGCAGGTGGACAGGCCCATGACGATGTAGTCTTCAGCAGACAAATCGGGCGCATTGGGAATAACGGTTGCAGTGCTCATAAATTCGCTGAAAGAGTGCTGGGGAGGGGCTACCCTCCTTCTCTACCTAATGCCTGATGCGGTGCCGCTCTAGATTGGTTAATTAGATCAGACACCCGTAAAACAATATCCAAAAGGATATTCAAGCTGCATTGTAGCCTTTGGCAGTAGCTGACCTGGAACCACAGGGGGAATCTGTCACAAAACAAAAAGGCGAAAGTAACAAGAGGAGAGAACTCTTTGAAAACCTTTTACAGAACTCTCAGGGAAACGCTATCAAATACTGCCTTTATGAAACGAATTTAACAACTGCTTTACCTGCGCTCATAATCCCCCCCGCAGAAATACGCAGGCTTTTTCATAAATCGCCTAATTCTGCGGTAAAAACAGGGCTCGCCCTCCGTTCTTTCCCGGTTTGGCTGATGAAGGTTCAGTGGCAGGATAAGCATACGGCCTTGTAGCCCCAGCTCAGACAACTCAATAACTGCCACATCTTGGCTTTCCCTCAGGGAGAGCTAGCTGACACACTAACAGTTAAATCGGCCAGTTGACGGTGGTTAAACCGGCGGATGCATCGGCGACCCATCGAACCTCAGTGGAGGAGTCATCATGGATGTCTATAGAAAACGCCCTCACTTGACGAAGTTAGAGGTTCTCAGTCCCTCTCAGCAGTGGCAAGCAGCAACTCGGCCTCGGCCAGAGCCTGCCGACAAAGTGGTGCATCTGAACTGTGCAGGCAGCTACCGGTTGTCTTCTGATGAAACTCTGAGCCGGGCAGCTTTGTCTGCTGCTCAGCATCAGCGCTATGCGCGGGCTCTGGTGATCTTGAACTATTTAATTGCTCGCAACCCTCTGGCGACCCATTACAGTAACCGAGGGCTAGTGTATTTGTGGAGTGGTCGAGCCCATCAGGCGCTAGCCGATTGCGATCGCGCGATCGCTATTGACCCAGAGCTTGACCAGGCCTACAACAACCGAGCTAACTGTAATGCTGCCTTGGGCCAGTGGGACAAGGCCATTGCTGACTACGAGCAGGCCATCGATCTCAATCCCTTTAACGTGCGGGCCCGCCTCAACTTAGGTATTACCCTGCGGGATCTCGGGCGCTACGATGAGGCGCTAGAGGTATTTGATGAGGCAATGCTGTTTCGCCAACTGGCAGAACACCTCTACGCTGAGCGAGGCCGCACGTATCATCAGCGAGGCGATTGGAACTGTGCGATCGCAGATTACAACCGTGCTCTTTCTGCCGCTAGCAGCGTTTACTCAACGACCACGGAGCGACTGCAGAAGCGGGTTCAGGGCTGGCTCAACGAGTTGCTTCCCACCAACTGATTACTCGATCGAGATGGTTTGAGGACCACCGCCGTTGTGATGGTTGCCGTTGGTATTGTCGTCGTTAGGGGGAGCAGCGCCGCCCTGCTGCTCAAGCCAACTCTTGACCGGCTCATCGGCTAAATTCAGGCGCAGTAGGCCTGAGACAAAGCCGCCCAAAAAAGCTGTTGGGTGACCGATGAGCTCTCGCACCACAGGCGTTAATTCATCTAAAAACACAGAAAACCTCCTAACCCTAACCTTTGTTGACAATCCTAGCGTGAAATCAAAACAGCGCCCAAAGGGGTTGATCAGGCTA
>DATNQE010000583.1:0-3879 GCA_036702895.1 Trichocoleus sp.
ATGGCTACACCCTCATCCGCAAAATCCGCGCGCTGCCGCCCCAGTTTGGCGGAGAAACTCCCGCCGCTGCCCTCACCGCCTACGTACGCGGCAACGATCAGCAGCAGGCCCTGGCCGCCGGGTTCCAGGAACACATTGCCAAACCGGTTGAGCCCCTTCTGCTGGTGCGGTTGATTGCCCAGCTGGCTCACTCTAAAAACCCATAGCGCTGGGGGCCCGTGGGGTGCCTGTCGCCCGTAAAAATAAACAATATCTAGAGAATTTTTCCTTCACCGTGCGCCTCAATAATTGGGCCAGGTCTCAAGGGAATACTTTTGGCACCCTTTTACAACACCGTTAGAAACCGGTAGGTTACCCATCAATCCTTTGCCTTCTTGCACCTATGCTAGAAAGCCTTCAGCCCCTTTTTCCTCTAGTGGCTTGCTACCACTAGCAGCCCACGCCTTCCCTCGCCGCCTATGCCGTCCTGCACCGTCCTCATAGTTGCCCCTGTCCAACGTCGCGCCCAAAGTTCCGTACTCAAGCGCTATTTAAAGCGGTTTTTGAAAGCCCCGCCGGGCGCTCAACCCCTGACAGAACACCTCATCTTGGCCGTCACAACAGCCGCCGCTGCCTCGTCTTACTGCCAAGACTCGCTGCCAGATGTCATCGTCATAGACGATCAGCCCCATGAGTGCGATGCCCTCACCCTACTGCAGGAGCTGGGGCAACACCGACCCGCTGCCCCAATGCCGGTGCTCATACTAACCCGGTCCGACCAGGCTGGCAGAACTGCTTTGCTCCGGCAAAACGGGGCCCAGGTCGTTCTAGAGACACGACGCCTCAACCCGGAAGCTCTGTACTGGGCGATCGAAGCCACAGCAGCTAAAGCCCGCCTAGCCCAGCTGACGCAGCTGGAGGAAACACGCCAGCAGACAGAAGCGGCCCTACACCGCAGCGAGGCCCACAACCGAGCTATGCTCCAGGCCCTGCCCGATCTCATCATGCGTATGACGGTTGAGGGCCGCTTCCTCGATTTCTTTACAGGTGGGGCAGTCAAAACTGTGCTTCTACCGCACAGCCCAGTTGCCGATAACTGTGTACAGGATGTTTTTGATAAGGACATAGTGGCCCAACGGCTGCACTATTTACGGCAGGCCGTCACGACTCAAACCCTTCAAGTCTACGAGCAGAATCTGGTAATTGACGGTCAGCCCCACTGCGAGGAAGTGCGCATTGTGCCCTGTGGCGGCGGAGAAGCGCTAGTAGTGGTGCGCGACACCACTGAGCGTCAGCGCGCCGAAGCCGCCCTACGCCGCAGTGAGGAGAAAAACGGGGCTATGCTCCGGGCGCTGCCCGATCTGATCATGCGCGTAACGGCAGAGGGTCGCTACCTCGATTTTTTCAACGGTGGGGCGGTTCGCGTCGTCCCTTTACCCCATCCGGTGGTCACAGAAAACTGGGCTGGAGACGGGTTGCCGCCTGACCTAGCGGAGCAGCGGCTGCACTATCTGCGGCAGGCCGTGGAGAGCCGGGAACTGCAGATTTACGAGCAAGCGGTAACCCTAGATCAGAAGCTGCGCTGTGAGGAGGTACGAATTGTGCCCTGCGGCGACGACGAGGCCATGGTAATAGTGCGCGATATTACCGAGCGCAAGCAGGCAGAGCTTACCCTCCAAAGCCTGAACCAGGCGCTAGAGCAGCGCGTAGCGGCCCGTACCCAGGAGCTCGCCGAGAGCAACCGTAAGCTGCGGTTGGAAATTGCTCAGCGCAAGCAGATCGAGACAGCTTTGAGAGAAAGCCAGCAGTTTATCGAGAGCATTGCCGACAGCAGCCCCAACATTCTCTATATCTACGACCTCACCCAGCACGGCTACGCCTACATCAACCGCAGCGTGCAAGAGCTGATGGGTTACACCCCAGAGACTGTTCTTTGGGGCGGGCTTCCCTTTATTCACTCCATCATTCACCCCAAAGACCTGCCACGACTGCTGAGGTATCTCCGGAGGATGAGTAATCTCACAGACGGCGCTGTTGTTCAGATAGAGTACCGGGTTCGCCGGGCTGACGGCCAGTGGCGCTGGCTTCACAGCTACGACACAGTATTTAAGCGCGACAGCAACGGCAAAGTGACTCAGTTTGTTGGTACAGCTCAAGATGTCACGGAGCGACAACAGGCGGAAGCCCAGATTTTGCGATACCGCAAGCTGCAGAATGCGATCTTCAGTAACGCTACCGATGCCCTGTTTTTGGTGGATGCTGAGACCACCCTGACCTTTGAGTGCAACGACCGGGCTGTGGAGATGTTTGAAGCCGATCGCAAGGAGGATTTACTCGGCGTGAGTGGGGGCGAGTTGCTGCAGAAGCGGCCCTTTACCGCAGCTGAGCTTGAGACGATTAAGGAGGACATTCGGCGGCAGGGATTTTGGATTCGAGAGGTCGAGTATGTCACCCTCAAAGGCCGCACGTTTTGGGGTAACTTAGCCGCCCGAGCGCTGTCTGTTGAGGGAGAGGCGGTTAATTTGGTGCGGGTCACTGACATCACAGAGCGCAAGCGCAACGAAGAAAAAATGCAGCGCACCCTGCAGCGAGAAAAGGAGCTCAGCGATCTCAAGTCGCGCTTTATCTCCATGACCTCCCACGAGTTTCGCACACCCCTGGCGGTAATTGCGTCTTCGGCAGGCATCCTCAAAACCTACGGCGATCGCATTGGGGAGGCCAAGAAACAGGAGCACCTGCAGACCATTCAAACCTACGTCAGGCATACAACAGAGCTGCTCGACGACATTTTGCTGATCAATCGGGCCGAGAGCGACAAGCTAGCCTTTAACCCAACTCAGCTAGCTCTGGTGGAGTTTTGCCAATCCCTAACGCGGGAGCTCCAGCTCAGCACCGAACATCCCAACCTTGGCTTTACCGCCGATGTGACGACCGCTCGCCTCAAAAATTTGCCGCTCAGCTCAGCCGCAGAAGCTGCTCAGGTCACCTCCCGTCATGGCCCGGTCTGCTACAACCCCGTTTTTGACGATGGCAGCAGCCATGACATCGTGTGCATGGACAAAAAGCTGCTGCGCCAGATTCTGATCAATCTGCTGGTCAATGCCGTTAAATACTCTCCCGAGAGTACTCCCGTTCAATTCACGCTGGTTTTGGACGAGGCCTGGGCCCGCTTCGAGGTTGCAGATTGGGGGTTAGGTATTCCCCCAGACGATCTCGATTCGCTCTTTGAGGCGTTCCACCGAGGCACCAACGTGGGCGAGATTCAGGGCACGGGCCTGGGGCTATCGGTGGTCAAGAAATGCGTTGAGCTGCACCAAGGCTCTATCACGGTAGCTAGCCTGCTGGGCTATGGCACAACCTTTACGGTGGTATTACCACGCTATAGTCAAGCATAATGGCGGATGTCCCTGAACCTAGTTTAAGCTAAGCAAAATTCACCCCCCGGGCATACCCCTTGGCATTGTCGCCCCCGCAAGCTGGAGATTTTGTGGTTTGACAAGGTATTGCTGTGCCCTAGAGCAGCGTTTCTGCACCCTGTTGATGACTGTTTCCTGGCTAGGAAAGACGGCACTGATCTAGCGCTAAGGCTAAGGCGTATCGGCGGCACGAGTTCCCGAGACGCCTGCGGATCTTGGCAAGAGCGGATCACTAGAGTGGGGCATTGCTATGTCCATCGTCATCCAGCATTGATCTATGGCTACCATCGCCGTCATTGAGGACGAAGCGCAGATTTTATCGACTTTAGAGGAGCTCCTGACGCTGGCAGGCCATCGAGTTCTGACCGCTAGCGACGGCCAAAGCGGCCTGCGGCTGATACAGGCCCAGCTCCCCGACCTGGTGCTGTGTGACCTCATGCTGCCCAGGCTCGACGGCTACAGCGTTTTAACAGCGCTGCGGCAA
>DATNQE010000205.1:0-4895 GCA_036702895.1 Trichocoleus sp.
TGCAGCGGCGCACTATGCAGCGGCGCATCTCGCCCTTAGCCCGCTGGCTAAAGACGACCCCCTGGTTACCCAGCCCCTCCAGCAGACACTCAAGAATAGACGGCATGGCGGTGCCAGCAACGACAATTCCGTCCTGGCTGCACTGCATGATCTGGCTTGCCCGCACTAGGGGACGACCCGCCGCAACCCCGATCCCGGACCCTTGAGGATTGGTAATGGTGACTCCTCGAACTTGGGCATCTCCCTGAAGCACCAGGGTGAGATTGCGATCGCCCAGCTGCGGACTGGCAAAAGCGCCGCCGCCCCGAATAACGACGGTCTTACCCTGGTTGGTCTCATCGCCGCTGAGAAAAGTGCCTGCCGGTACGGTGAGGGGGAAGCTCTCGCCGCTCTCCCCACTGTAGGTGCCTGCCGCCAACTGAATTAAAGTGTTGCCGTTAACCTGGCGTAGCGCTGCTGTGAGGGTTTTGAAGAGATCGGAGGCAGCCCCTTGGGCGGGATCCTGGCCCCGGTTTGGGTCGACCCTGATAACGCGGGAAGCAGTCTGAACCATGTTTTACCCTGAAGCAATTGCCAAAACGGTTGCAGGACGGCTGCTAAAACTTATAGAACGCTAAAATTGCGGCTAGATTGAGCGATCTTAAAGCGGCTTCAGCTGCCCTCAAACTTCCCCTTCACACCCATAGGTCGAATAACAGCTGAGGAGTCCACTCGGTGGTGATATTTGTTATCAGCTTCAACATCTTAATTTCCCTGCTATGTTTTTACACAGCCTGGCGGCTGCAGCGGTGGCGCCGGAAGTTGACCCAGACGGCTAATGAGCTAAATGCCTGGAGCCATAGGGCGGACATTCTCTGGCAGGCACCTGGGCTGTCGGACCAGGTGCTTCAGGGGCGACAGGGAATTAACCGCTGGCGGCAGCAGTACACCCAACTACAGCGTCAGCTGCTGCAGCTGCAACAGCTCCTGCGGTGGGCTAGTTTGCTGCCTGTGGGGCTGCGGCTCTGGGGCCAAAGAACCCGCAGCTTCAGAAAGCTGGACGGCAACGGGCGCTTCCCCCGGCGGCGCTGACCCTATGGTTTAGCATTGACGCTATGGTTTAGCATTGACGCTATGGTTTGTTACAAGTTTGCTCCTAAAACAGTTGTTGAGGGTCAAACGGCCATGGTGTTGGTGGTGTTGCATAAGGGCGCTGGGAGAGGCGCCGGGAGAATGTATGTCGGGTAAAGCAGGTGCGTTTTTAGGCGGTGTGCTGGTGGGAGCCATGATGGGGGCGGTGACCGGACTGCTTGCAGCTCCTCGAACCGGTCGAGAAACCCGGCAGATCCTCAAAAAATCGGCGGATGCTGTACCGGAGCTGGTTGAGGATCTCTCTACTTCTATTCAGCTGCAGGCCGATCGGCTTTCAGAAACGGCACTAGAGAACTGGGCCCAAACCCTTGGCCGCTTGCAAGAAGCGATCGCAGCGGGTCAAATTGCTAGCCAACGGGAATACGCAAACCTTTCCCGGCAGGTTCGCTCAGTAGGATCTAGCAAAGCTTCCCCGGACTAGCGAGCTGGTAGTTGCCTGTGGCTGATCCTATTTTTTGGCTAGCGCTCTCTCTTTTGCTGGTCGCAGTGAGCCTGACGGCGGTGCTAATGGCGGTGGTGCCAGCGCTACGGGAACTGGGCCGGGCCTCGCGCAGCGCTGAAAAGCTATTTGACACGCTCAGTCGGGAGCTGCCGCCGACGCTGGAGGCGATCCGGAAAACGGGTTTGGAGATTACAGAACTCACGGATGAGGTTAGTGAGGGCGTACAGCACGCCGGTAAGGTCATCCACCAGGTAGATCAAAGTGTGCACTTGGCCCGCAACCAGGCGCAGCAGCTCCAGGTGGGCACTCAGAGTTTAGCCGCGGGTTTGCGAGCAGCCTGGCGGGCCTGGCAGCGATCGGCTCAACCGTCTGCCTCATCTACCGGAAAAGCGCGATCGCAAACGAACCAATCCCAGGGAGCCTCGCCTTCTCCCACCCAAAAATCTGGCACCAAGCCCAGCAGGAAGTACTCACCCGATGGTCGCAATTTGCGCTTCGCTAAAGGCGAGGCTGCAGAACCCCGTCCAGGGCTGCGTCCAAAAGCAGACCCAAAATCGCGCCCGGAACTGGTTTCAGAATCTAGCTCAGAGGCGGCTTTAGAGCCTCCAACTTCCCACGCTGGCTCGCCGCAGCCCTCCTTACATTTAGGCGCATCCAGCACAGGGTCTACAAAGCATCCTCCCCTCCAAGCTCCTAAAGCTGCCTCCCAGGCCGAACCGATCTCAGCCGATGTTTCTATAAAGAGGCTGTCTCAGATGGAGCAGCCGGGGACAGATCAGGCTACGCAGGACGCCTCAAACTCGACTTTAGCCAATGGATCTGCTCGGGAAGCTGCTGACTTAGATTGACGATTTCCTGGGTCCGTTCATAATATTAGAGTTAAGTAAACAACTGTAACAAAGTTGAAGAAGCCCCCAGAGAGCTGTGGATGTGTCCGCCCTCTGGTCGGGCATCTCGTTTTAGATCTACTTATGGCGCTCAGTTATGCCTCATTCAGTCATCAAGTCTCTTGCAAACGTAACAGTTCGGGTTTTGCTGGTAGGTCTGGCGGTGCTTTCTAGCTGGGCTGTTATGCCTGCTGCCCATGCCTACAACAATCCGGATCTGCTGCCGGAGGAGCAAACCTCAATCATCGACCTGGCTAAGTCGCTGACGAACGTGCAGGAAGATACGCTCAACGATCGGCTAACTCAGCTAGAGCAAGAGACCGGCTGGAAGCTGCGGGTGCTGACTCAGTACGATCGGACTCCTGGCAGAGCGGTTAAGGATTTTTGGGGGCTCGACGATCACAGCGTCATGCTTGTGGCTGACCCCCGCGGGGGCAACTTGCTCAACTTCAGTGTGGGAGATGCCGTCTACGATCTGCTGCCGCGCACGTTTTGGATCGAGCTGCAGACGCGCTATGGCAATCAGTTTTTTGTCCGAGAGAATGGCGAGGACAACTCCATTCTGGAAGCGCTCGGTTCGATCGAGCAGTGCCTGCGCCAGGGTGGCTGCCAGGTCGTGCCAGGACTGCCCCGGGAACAGTGGATTCTGACGCTGATTACCTCCATCGTGGGCGGTCTGGTATGTGGTTTTGCGGCTCATCCCCGTAAAGCGGGTCAAGCCTTTGCCTGGCAGTGGGTACTGATTTTCTCGCCGCTCTGGGGCATTCTCTTTATCGCCTTTGGTATCGGCCCAGTCGTTACTCGTACTAGCGACATGCTGCCTTTAATCCGCAATGCGGCTGGATTTGCCATCGGGTTTTTAGTAGCTTATTTAACGCCGTCGTTTAGCAATGCTCCGACCTCAGAAACCTAAGAAGCGATAGGGTTAGCTGAGCCAAAGCAGCGATAAGTTTTGGGTGACTCACAAGAAATATCCCCGAGAGATATTGATGCAAACAGCAACAGGCTCTCAGGGATATTTTTTTAGCAAGGATGTGTGGCAGCAGCGATCGCAAGTGCCGCTTGTCGGCAGTACCAGCTTCTTTCGTTGAAGTTACCAATGCTGCATCAGGTGCAAACCCTTGCCCAACGTTCTGGAACTGCTAAATCGGCTGCCATTTCCTGAACAAGTTAGGCCTCTGTAGGCAGAAGGAATGCTCGGTCCTAAAGAGCCTTTAGCGCTGGCGCTTGGGCCTGGAAGTATTCCTGAATTGCGGCAGCGCTATCGTTGCCCAAGGTGATCTGCTGGTAGGCAGTTTCCAAATTGTTTGGAAAGAGACCCTGGAAGCGATAGCTGGCGTATTTCTCGGGAACAGGGGTTGCGATCGCATCTTCCTGGGAAACACCGTTTTCCTTCCAGCTCAGGGCCAGCGCTTCTAGATCATCTAGAAAACCTCTCAGGGTTACCAGAGCGTTGCGATCGCTAATGGGCCCATGCCCCGGCACAATAGTTGCCGTCGAATAGTCCGCCGCGAGCTGGTCCAACGTATCCTGCCAAACCCGAATATTGCCGTCTCCCACGTAGGGAATGCGCTCGGTAAACAGCAAGTCGCCTGCAACCATCACATCGGCATCAGGAACGTAGAGAATGAGGTCAGTGCCGCCTGAGTGCCCGTCATACTCGGCAACCTGAACTTGGCGATCGCCCAGCCAGAGCTCCCCGGTGCCGTTCACAATGACTTCGGGCGGGGTGGCATTGGGGTCCTGCTCTAAATTTCGGGTCAGCATGAACTCCCGAATGGGACCCCGCCCCACAATGGGATAATCGAGCGCTGCCGCAGCCGCATTGCCACCGGAGTGGTCGAAGTGGTAATGAGTGTTAACAACGTAGCGAATCGGCTGATCGGTAAGGCTTTTCACTGTTTGGAACAACAGGTTGGCCAGTTCCTCATTCTGAAAGGGATCGCTCACCAGCACTCCGTCGGAGCCGATAACGATGGTGGCGTTACATATCGCCGTGGTAGCTGGATTTGCCGGAGGAAAGTCAGTGCTGGAGATCAGGCCGTAAACACCATCGGCCAACTCCTCTACAGTGAGGCCAGCCGTTTCTAACGTTAGCTCTGCAGCGGCTGGTTCAGGAGTTTGGGCAGGAGTTTGGGCCTGCAGGCTCAAGACCCCCACTACTGTTGCTAAAGCAATAGCCAGGCTCAGAGCCCAGCGGCGAAGATGTTTCATGGATTTAGGGAAATGACTTCTAGGAGGCCGTTTGTGTTGGTGCTACACAATACTACAAACGCCGGAGGGCCGCAATATCCCCATTCCTCGCCCAAACCTCTTTATCCTCCTTATCTCTGGGTTCCAGCTAGCAGCCGTGCTAACCTGTATAACGGTCTAGCCTCTGCTCAGCCTTCCTGCAGCCCATGTGAAAACCCGTGAGCTAGGGGTTCCTTGCGGCA
>DATNQE010000607.1:0-2788 GCA_036702895.1 Trichocoleus sp.
GCGGGCGGTTCGTTTTCTAGCTGGGCCTGCAGCTTGGCGCGCACCTCCATGCTGGGCAGGGGTAAATCGATACGGTCATAGGCAGAGCTGTAGCTTGCTTTCTCCTGCAGGCTGCGGTAGAGATCGCTGAGGTCTTGCTCAGCCATGACAACCGCTTCTAGCACATACAGAGCTGAGAGCAGCGCGTCTCGCTCGGGAATGTGGTGGCCATAGCCGATACCGCCCGATTCTTCTCCGCCTAGGAGAACGCTGGCTTCCTGCATCCGGTCAGCAATGTACTTATAGCCGATGGCGGTTTCGTGCAGGGGCAGGTCGTAGAGCTTGGCAATGGCCGGAATCAGGTTAGAACCGCTGATGGTTTTGACAACCTCGCCGCTGTAGCCCCGATGCAGCTTAAGGTGCGAGATCAAGATGGGAATGAGAATTTGGGAGCTGAGAAACTCGCCCTGACCATCCACAGCGGCAATGCGATCACTATCACCGTCAAACACCAGACCAACCTTGAGGCCTTCGGGATGGGCAGGCTGGTACTCCTTGACCGCTTGCAGCAGCTCGCCTAGATACTTGGGTAGGGGCTCTGGAGCGCCACCGCCAAAGAGCGGATCGGCGCTGCTGTTGAGTTCGTGAACCGTGCCCTGGCCCAGCAGCCGGGACAATCCGGTGGCGGCAGCGCCGTGCATAACGTCTGCAAAGACCGTCAGCTTGCCGTCTGCAATGGCCGCCTGAATCGGTGCAACATTGACCATTGAGCGCAGAGCGTTGCAGTAGTCGGGCCAGGGGTCAAAAGTTTCTAGGCTGCCCGGTTCCCCCAGGGGTGCGGGCGGATGATCCAGCAGCGCCTCGACCTGCTGCGTCACTTCGGGCGCTACCGAACCGCCAAACGCGCCTTTAATTTTGAGACCAGAGTAGGCAGCCGGGTTGTGGCTAGCAGTAATCACGATGGCACCGAGCGCCTTTTGGTAGTGGGCTGCGTAGCTAAAGGCCGGTGTGGGTGCGTAATCTGCAGAGAGCTTGACGTCGAAGCCTGCCTGACGCACTGCCTCAGCCGCGGTACGGGCAAAGTCGGGGGACAAAAAGCGGCGATCGTAGCCCACAATTACTGTGCGGCTCTGGGTCTCTTCGCCAAAGTTTTTGTAAAGGACGTGGGCGGCAATACCCGCTACGTGGGCAACGCGCTCAAAGGTAAAGTCAGCAGCGATGATGCCACGCCATCCATCGGTACCAAACTTAATCGGCTTGGGCGTCGCTGGAACAGGAGCAGAAGCAGCAGTCATGGTAGTTCCGGAAGTGACAGCAAAGTTAGGCTGTTATGAGTTTATCTATCTCCGCAGGGGTTAGGCGTGCTGAAGCGTAAACTCCACGGAGATTTCATTGAAAGCTCAAATCCCTAGAGTTTTGTCAAAAATAAAAGTATTTACCCGGAACCAGGGCTGTGCAGGTTTATTGTGCCAATTGCCCCAAGTTCATCAGCCTTGTCTATAGCAGTCTTGCCCATAGCAACGCCGCTATGAGAGCCGGATTTCGCACATTAATTCCTAACTCGGAAGTTTGTAGAAGAGCCGAATTGGGCCTAGGCGCTACTAAAAACTGAACGACTCCAGCACGAAGGGCCCAGAAGACTCCAGCACCAGCTCGTAGGTGCGGCGTCCCTCAATGGTCAACTCCTCGAGAGGCGCCTTGTGATGTTCTGCATGGCGATAGCGGAAGGTTTTGCAGTGGGTGACGCAGTGGCCGTTGCGATCTAGCGCGCTCAGGCGGATGTCTTGGTAGCCCCGCACCTGCAGGGTAATGCGGGGCAGAGGCTGATTTAGGGTAATGGTAATAGCGTGCCGGTGAGAGACTGGCATCAGCACGACTCGCGGCCCTCGGCTGTAGAAGCTGGGGTTCGAGGGGGTAAGTGCGATCGCACCCTTGAACACAATGCCCCAGTCAGCGTACTGCTCTTTCACCGCTTCAAACGGTATTAGGCGGTGAAACGGCAGGCTGCGACGGTGGGCAGGCCCTGTTTGACTGGTGCCTCGACGATAAGCCCCCGAATCTCTAGAAAAGGGGTTGAGGTGGGCTAGAGAACCTCCAGACACAGCAGAGAGCATGGTAGAAAACCCTAAATGACGAGGTTTTCTACAGGTTAGGTTCTGGTGTTTTCGTAGAGAAAACCAGCCCCTATGCCATTTGTTGAACTGTCCTCGGCCTGGTGTCAGATCGCGAGAGTATGGGCGGGGGGCAAGCGGCGGCAGGGGAGCCGACGGGTTGCGCTGGGCTTGCTCAGTCATCTGTCTAAACCCATCATGGCGCTTCACAATGCTCAATACTTCGCTACTTTTTCTAAGGCTCCGGATCGAAAAATTAAAGAACCGATGAAGCTGCTGGCTTAAATCTAAAGTTTCAATGAATTGCCCTGATCATTCTGAGGCGAAAACGGTCGGGTGTGAGCAGGGGAGTCCCCCAGCACGGAAAGGGCCCCTTCTTGTGTTACCCTAGTTAGAGCCAATTACGGGATGTAGCGCAGCTTGGTAGCGCACTTCGTTCGGGACGAAGGGGCCGCTGGTTCGAATCCAGTCATCCCGATTCTAATTCTCATGCCTGCGCGGCCCTGCCGCTGGTACCCGTCGGGAAGCAAGCAACGAATCCAGTCATCCCGATTTTAATTTACATATTGCACG
The DNA here is from genome assembly GCA_036702895.1 of Trichocoleus sp. GTDB lineage: Bacteria > Cyanobacteriota > Cyanobacteriia > Phormidesmidales > Phormidesmidaceae > JACVSF01. Next base: position 2,664 of record DATNQE010000607.1, read on the forward strand.
CGGCCCCGCCGCTGGTACCCTACGGGAAGCAGGCAACGAATTCAGTCATCCCAGTTTTCTTCTGTAATAGGTAAGCGAGGGTAGGTGCTGCAATGACGCCCAAGTTTCCTGGAATGAATCCTTAT
>DATNQE010000210.1:0-4253 GCA_036702895.1 Trichocoleus sp.
GGGAATGGCGGCAACGCGGGCAACCACAGCAGTTGGCTGCAGATGCACAATGACATTGCTGGTGCTTTGCAGCACCACAGCCTGCTCAAAAGTGAGGCCGCAGGCACAGGCAGCTTCGCTGGCGGCCTGAACGGCAAGCTGGAGGCAATCGGCGGCGGACGGCTGCATGGGCTCCATTAGCTGAGACGACTGACCTGGCTGTGGCGAAAGCAGTCAACAGTGTGGTCGTTGACCATGCCCGCGGCCTGCATGTAGGCGTAGCAGATGGTGGAGCCCACGAACTTGAAGCCTCGCTTTTTCAGGTCTTTACTCATAGCGTCAGACTCGGGGGAGGTGGCGGGAACGTTAGACAGCGCCGGCCACGCGTTTTGCTTGGGCTGCCCCTCAACGAACTGCCAGATATAGCGGTCGAAGCTGCCGTAAGTTTCCTGGACGGTAAGAAACGCCTGGGCGTTGAGAGTGGCGGCCTGGATTTTGAGGCGATTACGGACAATGCCTGCGTCTAGTATCAGGCTCTCGTGTTTAAGCAGGTCATAGCGGGCTACTTTTTCGGGATCAAACTGATCGAAGGCGCGACGAAAGTTCTCCCGCTTTCTAAGAATGGTAATCCAGCTGAGCCCGGCCTGGAAGGCGTCGAGCACCAGGAACTCGAAGTGTTTGCGATCGCAGTGCAGCGGCACGCCCCATTCCTCGTCGTGATAGGCCACCTCAATCGGGTCGTTGTGGACCCAACCGCAGCGACAGAGGGTAGTTGTGGGTAGATCGGGGGGGAGGGTCACGGGCAGCACTCCGGCCAGCGGCTGAATTCAACGCGCCTATAGCTTAGCCCAAAGTGAAACGGATGTACCAGTCTGCTTAGGGATTTACGGCAGCACTACTAAAGGGGACGCCGGGCGGAGAGCGCTGCCCTCCGCTCAACGGAGACTAGGACGCTTCCTGGATGTAGTCAATGGTGCCGTCATCGAGGGCGCGGCAGGTGCCTTGAGTACCGTTTGCCAACGTGTAGGCAAAGGCGCTACCGCCCTCGTCGCTACGGCCAAAGACCAGCTCAATAGTGTCTGGAGCAACGCTGTACTGCTCAGCCACGGCTTCGCGGCAGGCAGTTTCTAGCATCTCTTGCGGCATGGCTTCGCCTGCGCCGGCCTCCTCAGCTGTCTGCACGTATTCGATGGTGCCGTCATCGAGGACGCGGCAGGTACCGCGAGTACCCTCGTCGAGGGTGTAGGCGTAGGCGGTACCGCCCTCATCAGTGCGGCCGAACTGTAGGGTAATAGTGTCTGGAGCAACGCTGTGCTTTTCGGCCACAGCGGCCTGACAAATAGATTCTGGCGTAGAGGGCGTGGCTGCAGATTCTTCGGCGGGGGGCCGAGTGCAGCCTAGGCTGCTGAGACCCACAACGGCAAGGCTTACAAGACCCACAAACTTCATTTGCATTGTTCAACCCTTTGCTTGAGGTGGTTCGCTCTGATGAGCGTAATAGACGCTAACACGGCCCCTAATATTTAGGGGGAAAATTCGGCAAACAAACGTAAGGCGAGCAGAGGGTTGGAAAGGTAAGGGTACTGACGGTGCGCGATCGCAAATCAATCTGGCGGATCGCGTGGTTGTTAGTATCGGCTACATAAAGATAGCCTGGCGTATAGGCGAGCCCGCCGGGTTCTGAGAACTGGGCCCCTCTAAAAGGGCCATCTTGATTCCCCGCCTGACCGCTGCCGCAAAGCCGTTGGCACAAGCCACTACCGGGATTAACGCGCTTAATTTTGTGGTTGTAGGTGTCGGCGACCCACAGGCTGTCGTCTCCCCAAGCTACGCCCAGGCAGTGCTGCAGCCGGGCTTGCAACCCAGCGCCATCGCGATCGCCAAACTCAAACAGCTCACCGCTGCCGCAGAGGGTGTGGGCCAGAGGGGGAGAGGTTAACGCCACAGTGCGAATGGAGCTAGTTTCGCTGTCGGCCACACATAAACAGGAATTTCCGTAAGCCAAGCCGCTGGGCTGGGCAAAGGCAGCCTGCTCCGGTGGACCATCGACGCAGTACTCGGCACCTGTACCGATTAAGGTCTGAGCCCTCCCCTGGTGCAGATCGATTTGCCAAATCTGGTGAGCGCCTGCCATGGCGACGTAGAGCATTTCGTCTACCAGCACCACATCCCAGGGAGAATTGAGAGCAACCTCCATGGCGTTGCCGCCGTGAGGAAAGAGCGTGCCGCTTTGGGTGCCGGTACCTGCTACCGTGCTGACCTGCTGTCGGGCCAGATCCACCTGGCGCACTCGGTGGTTGCCAGTATCGGCTACGTAGAGCACCTGTCGCTGTGCGTCGTAGGCCAAACCCTGAGGATCACGGAACTGAGCGCTTTCCCAAGGACCGTCATGCCAACCCGCTTGGCCTGTGCCGATTACAGTTTGGACGTTAGCCTGAGTTGAACCCTCTTCAGAATCACTTAAACCGGCAATTACCAGGCGGTGGTGCCCAGTGTCCGCGATAAACAAGGTTTTGCTGGAGGCATCAGCCAGTACTTTGCCAGGGAAGGATAGGGGGGTTAGCACACCTAGATCTTGGGCAGGTGCTTCTGAGCCGAAGGGCTCATGTCGCTCTGTAAAGTCCAATGACCCGGGAGCAGGCGTTTCAGAACTAGCTACTAAGGACTGAATCAACGTGTCTAGCCGCTGGCGCTGTCCTTCTCCAGCTAAGGTGGCAACTACGTATCCCTGAGGATCAATCACCACAAACGTGGGCCACGCTTTGACAGCGTACTGATCCCAAACAGTGCGATCGCGATCAACCAGCACCGGATGGTCTATGCCGTAGCGAGCTACTGCCTGCGCCACCGCAGCTGGGCTCTGCTCCCGCTCAAATTTAGCCGTGTGAACACCAAGAATCACCAGCTCAGAGCCATATTTCTGCGCCAGCCAGTGCAGATCGTCCAGAGTGTGTAGGCAGTTGATGCAGCCGTAGGTCCAAAAGTCCAGCAGCACTACTTTGCCCCGCTGCGATCGCAGCGTCAGCGGCTCGCCATTCAGCCAAGCTGCATCTTGAGGCAGTTCGGGCGCTCTAACTCGCATAGGGTAAGGTCCTGCTGCTAGGAGTCGTTCTTCAAAACTCGGATTAGCCGCTTTAAACAGCGGGAGGGCCATCCATCTCAGTGTAAGGACTAGCCCAGGGTAAGGACTCGGGAAGGTCCGCTGTTTGGGGCAAGCTATGTAAAGAAAATGGATAAATAGCTAAGCAGTTAGGGGAGACTTTGAAGCAAAACTTGTGGCTCGCAGCGTTTTATCGGCTTGATTGGGGCCGAAGACTTAATAGTTGGGCATACTGTCGGGCAGCGTCAGAGATCGTTGAGATACTTCTGTTGTGGAAGCTCTGCCCGCTTCTCCATCGGTAGAGCGTTTACGTGAATACGCGGAGATAGGCCAAGCACCTATTTGGGTACTCCCGTATAACAACGGTTTAGCTAGTCTTGCCAAAGTTTGACAATAGGCGCATCGGTTAAAGACCACCTGCCCCACGTCAAACCCAGAGGCCCATATGCAAGTCCAAAGCACCCCTTCTACCAAAGCGATTGAACTGCTAGTTGCCTACCACCAAAACCCCACAGTCGAACTGCGCAACAAGCTAGTGCGTCTCAACATTGGTCTGGTGCGTAAGGTGGTTCACCGTCTTAGCCACCAGTGCCGTGAGTCTTTTGAAGATTTAGAGCAAGTCGGCTACCTGGGCCTAATCAACGCCATTGAGCGTTTCGATCCCAAGCACGGTAACGCCTTTAGCTCCTTTGCCGTACCCTACATCCGCGGCGAAATTCTGCACTACCTACGCGACAGAAGCGGCACCGTCAAGATCCCCCGCCGCTGGCAAGACCTGCACCGCAGTGCTCAGAAGGTGCGCGATGCCCTAAGTCAGCAGCTAGGCCGGGCCCCCAAGGACAGCGAGGTCGCTGCTGAGTTAGGAGTTAGCGCCGAGGAGTGGCAGCAGGCCAAGCTAGCAAACAGCAACCGTTCTCTCTTGAGTCTGGATGCGAAAGTAGGCACCGAGGCCGAAGAGAGCAGCGTTACTCTGGGCGATACCCTACCAAGCCTACAGGCTCAAAAGCTGATGGGATGGGAGGAAGATCGGGCGCAGCTGCAGCATGCGTTGAGCCAGCTAGAGGAAAAGACCCGCATTATTATTGAGCAAGTTTACCTAAAAGATATTCCCCGCAAGCAGGTTGCCGAGCAGATGGGGATTAGCCCGATGACGGTTGCTCGCAGACTACAGCGC
>DATNQE010000637.1:0-4162 GCA_036702895.1 Trichocoleus sp.
GGCCCGCCGCTCCATCAGCGGGTATTCGTCTCGGTGCAGCGCCAAAAAGTCCTGTACCGTTGGGTGAGCCCCCCCGGCCAGCACAATGCGGCTACCCGGCAGCAGCCGAGCTAGTCCCACCGCTGCGCCCAGGGTGTCGAAATCAGCCGTTGTATGACAGAGAACCAAATCCATTGAGATGCTTAGCTGCGGGGACGGCGAACACTAGAATCATCCCTGCCGGTAGGGTTTTCTCTCATCATAGGCCCGGGTTTAGATTCGGGTACCCGCTTAGGCCCGGCTAGGGCTTGCTCTAGGCCTAACCTTGGGGAGTCATTCAAGCCCAAAGATTTAAGGAGCGGCTGCTTCAATCTAGACTTTCGCAAGGGGACGGATTTCTGATAGCGTACTAGTCAGGAAAGTAATGGATAGCCCTTTGGGCAGTTACCATCTCGCCTGATCCCTGCTGTGTTTGAGAGAGAATAACAAATGCTAATTCTGTTTCAGATTGCGATGCTTGCCCTGGTCCTGCTGTCCTTCGTGCTGGTAGTGTACGTGCCGGTGGCCTAGGCCTCTCCCCAGAATTGGGATCAGTCCAAGCGACTGATTCTGCTGGGCTCTATTATTTGGGGCGTATTGGTTGTGGTCGTGGGCGGCCTCAATTACTTCGTGGTTTAGGGTCTACAGGTTCAATTTTTAACGGGTTTCGGTTTCAAACCTATGGCTGTTTTTGAAGGCACCTTCGTGCCAGGAGAGCCGCTGCGCTTCGCCCTGGTCATTGGTCGTTTTAATGATCTAGTGACAGGAAAGCTCCTGGAGGGGTGCCAAGACTGTCTGAAGCGCCACGGGGTCGATGTGGATCCCCACGGCACCCAGGTTGACTACGCCTGGGTGCCCGGCAGCTTCGAAATCCCTCTGGTGGCTCGGCAGCTAGCGCTGACTGGCCGCTACGACGCCATCATCTGCTTAGGAGCAGTGATTCGCGGTAGCACGCCCCACTTTGACTATGTCTCGGCCGAGGTCTCCAAAGGCATCGCAGCGGCAGGGTTTCAAACGGGCGTACCCATTGTGTTTGGGGTGCTGACAACAGACACAATGCAGCAGGCGCTGGAGCGGGCCGGCATTAAGAGCAACCACGGCTGGGACTACGCCATGAGCGCTCTAGAGATGGGCAGCTTAATGCGGCAAATTCGGGCTGCTGGCCCCCAAGCAAACGGTCTGTCCGGATCTTCCCAGGCGCTAATTGCCCCACCAATTAACTCTTCCGACTAGGGTGAGCAAATAGGGGTAAAAAATCAGGAGGTGTTGACAGAAGTGCCTCTTTTTGTAACACTAGAAAGAGTGAGAACTGACCGATAAGTCAGAGGTTTCGCGAACAAGAGTTCGCGGGTGTAGCTCAGTGGTAGAGCGTCACCTTGCCAAGGTGAATGTCGCGCGTTCGAATCGCGTCACCCGCTTAGTAAGACATCTTTGATAAAAAGTGAAAAAAGGTAAACCCCTGAAGGAAACTCTACTAGAGTTGCTTTCGGGGTTTCACTTTTCGTGAATACGGCGACCTCCTGAGCGGCTTTTCCAAGCCTCCTCAAGGGGTCGTCTCGATGTAGATTCTTTAGGCGCGCATTGTTTCCTCAAGGCCCACTTCCTCAAGGCCTATTGTGGTAGTCCACTAACGTTTGCCCAAGTGGAAGCCTGCTCTAGTTTTGCTCAGCCTCCAGAGCCCATAGGGGGGCCTCGATGCTGGCACCACTGCTGGTCACACCGCTGCCATTTTCCAGGTCGCCCTGCACAGGGGCAGGGAGGGGATCAGCGCGAACAAACTCCGCTGGATTGGTGTGATACTCCAAAAGTAGCGCTTTATCAGCAGCGCTGAGGTCTGGCGAGGCGTCCTGGGCCATCTCCTGGAAGGTTTCCTCGTCTAGCTCAATCTGGTGCTCCGCCTCGGCTAGCTCAATCTGGGCCTCCTCAGAGGTAAACCATTCCAGGGCCTTCAGCTCCTCAAGCTGGCTGCGCAAGCTCTCAAGCTGCTCCTCATAAATAGAGACCAGGTTTTGTACTTCTATGCGGCTACGGCTCTCTGTAGTGCTGATAGCCTGCTGCAGCTCCAAATTCTGCCGTTCCAGGGCGATAATCTTCTGCTTGTAAGCTTTGACAGCTTTAATCAGGGGCACCATATTCCCCTTAAGCTTCATATGCTCCACATCGAGCTGGTGAAACCGTTCGGAGAGCTTGACGTAAGCGCGGCAAAGTCGGGTGTAACGCTCTACCATCTGGTTCATGTTGTCAAAGTTCTTAATCGCCATGTGCAGTCTTTCAGTGGTCATAGCGTTCCAGTGCTTTTCAAGAGGCCTGCGAGAGGAGGAACTTGCTTGAGAGGCTATCTCAGCAGCCTTATAAGCGGCCGAGTTTAAAGGCGCGTGTCAAGTAGTATCACAGGTCTTTCAGGCATTTCAAGGCGTTAAATATACATTTAAGGATCCGCTTAGAATTAAGGTCAGCAGTAGATAACTAGGCAGGGCTGGCATAAGTCGAAACGGGTTGGGGCTTTTAATTTGAGCAAATAACTTGAGCAAAAATCTATCGCCAAATCATCGTCTTTTGGTGCTACTATAAATGATGCGGTTGAGTTCAGCGCTGCTTCTAGCAGCCAGGTCAATCCACCACAGAAGCGACTTTAGCAAGGGGTCTTTACCTGCTGCTGGGTTTCTATCTGCGGGTGTAGCTCAGTGGTAGAGCGTCACCTTGCCAAGGTGAATGTCGCGCGTTCGAATCGCGTCACCCGCTTAGTAAGTTTTTGTCTCTTAGCTTTTCGTCTATTCTGTCTTTAAAGGATTTAGGCTAGAGGCGGGTTTGCCCAAAACTTGGGATAGATCAGGCGGTGGAAACGTTTAAGCTTCATCAAAAGCCTTGTAGAAGCTAGGTTTTCCTTCATGTAGCTGCCTTGTTTTCCCGATGGGCATTAGCTAATGTGTGAACAGAGCCCTGTTATCGCGTTTTCTCCTGATTAAGGCTATCGTGCGCTCTTACAAGAGTCAGAAAATTGACCTCAACGCCGACTACCCCTGTCCCTGTCGGCGGCGGGGGCGAATTGTGCCCATCGCGCTGACGGAGGCATTTGGTTGCGATCGCTGCCAGCAGATTTTTGTGGTGCGCGACGATGGCTATGTGCTGGAGCAGCTCGCTAGCCATTACCCCTATAAACGCGCCTGGCGATGGACAGGGCAACAGTGGCGCTTGGACCGATCTGTCTTGGGCACCAGCTATGTGCCTCTGATGATGGTTGTCCTGTTTGGCCTGATGGTGCTAATTCTGTTAATGGCGACGCTGCAAACGCCAGCCGGAGCCCAGATGGCTGTTCGCCTGCTGGCCGCCCTGACGGTTTCCCTGCTGCTAGTGTTTATGTTCTGGTTAGCCTCCCGGCGCTAACGTCATGGCCCTGACTGGATCTTCGTCTGATTTAACCTATGCCATTTACCAGGTGCGGCAGGCAGCCCGGCAGCTGGTAGAGGCGGGCGTGGTCAATCAAAGCCATCTGCTGGAGGTCATGGCGGACGGGCTAGAGAAAAACCAGGACGAGGTGCTGGAGGCCAACACGCTGGATCTAGAGGCGAGCTTAGAAATGGCCGTACCGGACCGTGTGCTGGACTGGCTGAAGCTCACCCCAGAACGGGTACAGACAACAGCCAAAATTTTGCGGCGGCTCAGCTCTCTGGGTGACCCGCGAGTGCTGGCTCAGCAGCCCCTGCGGCGCATGAGCCCCTCCGCTACAGGCTATGGCCAGGTCGTACCGCTGGGCGTGATTGGGTTTGTCTACGAAGCGTTTCCAGAACTCGCTGCGATCGCAGCCGGGCTTTGTGTCCGCACCGGCAACGGCTTAGTGCTCAAAGGCGGCAATGAGGCCAGTCAGAGCAATCAGGTCATTGCCCAGATCTTGCACCGGGCCTTAGACCGCGTTGGGCTGCCAGAGGAATGCATCTTGTCCCTCTCACCGGATCAGGGCGATGCCGCCCGTACCCGACTGGTGCAGGCCGAGGGCGTAGATTTGATCATTCCCTACGGTCGCCCCTCGCTGATACAGCAGGTGATGCGTCAGGCCACTATTTCGGTGCTGCCAACCACCATGGGCAACTGCTATCTCTACTGGGCGGCCTCGGGGGATGCAGAAACCGTAGCTCAGCTAGTTCTA
>DATNQE010000641.1:0-12909 GCA_036702895.1 Trichocoleus sp.
GCGCGGATGCCTAAAGGGCGAGGGGCTGCTTGTACCCAAGCTTCTTTTATTCGCCTCTAGGAGCTTCTGACTCGCCTGTTGGTCCATCTGCTTGTTTTAGGAGCCAGACCATCCCGGCTCCTTTGATAGCGCCGCCAATCAGGCCAGAGAGCGCCGCGATCGCAACATTGACCGCCCGGCATCGGTACAGCCAGTAGGAGCTTTGTAGCGGGTTGGGCAGATCGGGCGGCGGTAGAGCGGTTGGAGAGAATCGGCAGAAACTTTGAACGGCAGCCTCGTTGGGCAGCAGGCTTTGGGCGATGGAGCTAATCAGGCCGGTGTAGGGCAGATCCAGGTTGAAGCTTTGCCGCACGACCAGATCAATGACCCATCCCGCCCCTAATGCCAGGGCGGCGGCGCTAATCAAAATCCACCAGGAGGCTTTAGGCGTTTGCCGGCGCAGCAGCAGCGCCTGGCCGAGACCTATTACGGCTCCCATAACGCCCCCCGTCAGTAGACTTCGCAGCGTAAACAGCGGCAGGTAGGCCGGCAAAAACAGCGTCAGCAGGATGACAACGCCTAGCCCGGCCAGACCAAAACCCAGTGTAATGACCCACCAGCGCCAGATTGCCAGTCGCCGTCGCAGCACCCAGCCCTGCCAAAATCCCAGCACCACAACGGGAAAGCTCAGGATGCCGAGGCCGCTAAATAGAGCGACTGCGATCGCAAAAACCGCCGCCGTGCCCAGTGTCCACTGCAGCCAAAACCCTATTGGAGAAAACGATCTTGCCATAAAGCCTCCTGTTCCCTTTGAAGGCTAGCGCATCGTGGCATAATCGATCTCCTGTGACTCAAGGCGACTAGCGCATGACCCCGGCTGTGCCATACACCGCTGATCTAACCCAAGGAAATCCGGCAAAGGATGTGGATCTGAACTTCCAGCTGCCCGACCCGGAAGACGAGAAGATTTCAGAGCCGGAGTTCAGGCGGCAAATTGAGGTGGCCTGGCAGGTGTGCGATCGCTTTGACCTGCAGACCGACATCTGGCGCGGTCGCATTTTGCGGGCGGTGCGCGACCGGGAAAAGCGCGGCGGCGACGGTCGGGGCACAGGTTTTCTCAACTGGCTCAAAGACCGAGAAATTAGCAAAAGCCAAGCTTACTCGCTTATGGAGCTAGCCGACAGCGCCGACGCTCTGCTCCAGGAGGGTCTGCTGGAACCCAAGGACGTGAATCAGTTCAGCAAGCGAGCCTTCATGGAAACGGCCCAATCGGCCCCGGAAGTGCAGCAGATGGTCAGTGATGCCGCCCGCAAGGGGGATCACATCACTCGCCGCGAGGTGCGCCAAATCTCCGATGAGTGGACGGCCATGACCTCCGATTTGCTGCCGGAGGAAGTGCGCGAAAAAGCCGCAAACAACACCATTCCTACCCGCTACTTAGCTCCTTTAGTGCGGGAGATGGAGAAGCTGCCCGAGTCCCACCAGCAGACCCTAAAAACTGAAATCACCATTAACCCCGATGTAGATACCCTCAAGCAGGTCACTTCCGAAGCCCGCTATCTAGCCAAGTACATTGGCGCGGCCAGCCAGGTGCAGTCAATCAGCGGCGGCGGCGTGGAACTGGAGACAGCTCTGGAAGAAGCGCTGCGGGTGGGCTGTCTGAGCGCCACTGCCGACATGGTGACCCAGGCTGCCCAGCTAGAGCAAACCGCCGCCAAGCTCTTTACCACCTGGAAACGCCTCAACAAGCTGGCCGAACGGGTTTATGTTGATAGCGGTGAGAGCACGCCTAACTTGCGATCGCTCCTGGCTGCCCTGGCTCCCCTTACCAGCGAAATCGTCGAAATTCAGCTGGGTGACACTGATAGCCCCCTATCGCGCACTATCCGCTGGCGACTGCTCGATGAGGGCGGTGCGGATGAGGCGTTCTAAACCAAATTTCAGCGCTTGAATTGAGGGACTTGTCGGAAACTGTAGATCTATAGTGGAAAGTGTTGAAACGGCAAGGGCTACCTGGATCTTGTGGTGTGTATGCCTTTAGCGAATTCTTTAACTGTTCAAATCCTCTGCTCACAAGTGCCCTAAAACAATGGGATCTATTTTTATTTCTTACCGAAGAAGTGATTCCGCATTCGAATCAGGTGCTATTTATGACCGATTAGCTTCGCACTTCGGTAAGCACAAGGTCTTTAAAGACATTTACGCGATTCCTTTGGGCGTTGATTTCGCTGAATATTTAGATCAAGCTGTGAGTAAGTGTCAGGTTCTTCTAGTCATTATCGGAAGAACCTGGTTAACGACAACGGAGGATGACGGCACCCGCCGACTCGGTAATCCCAATGATTTTGTTCGGATCGAAGTCGCCTCGGCGCTGAGGCGCAATATACCTGTTATTCCTCTACTGCTGTATGGCGTTGTCATGCCTAAAGCATCTGACTTGCCTGAAGAACTTCAGCCCTTAGCGCGAAGAAACGGTGCCCAAGTCAGACCAGATCCTGACTTTCACCAGGATATGAATAAGGTTATTGAAGGTATTGAATATTACCTCAAGCCCTCCATTCGGGAAACGGTAGAGGGAGATCATAGTGGAAACAACACTCCAGTAGTCAGGCCTGGAAAAGACAAAACACGGTATGAGTTTAGGGGAAAAATCTATCCCAAAAATCAGCTAGTGTTAGCTGTCGTTCGTCAATATCTTCAAGATAATCCCGGCACTAATTTTGAAGCTTTGAGGCAAGTCTTTCCTGACGAACTGCATCGTTCCTTTGGGGTGGTTGCTCCACTAGCGCAGGCCAAGGCGATCCGTGATAAAACTGGCTACAAGCGCCATCTCATAGAGGACAACGAGGTCTTAAAGACAGCCAATGGTGTCAGCATAGCTGTCTGCAATCAATGGGGTATCGGCAGCATTGGCAACATCCTCAGCATTGCTGGAGTACTGGGTTATGAGATTAAAGAGATTAAGGGCTGAGCACTCAAAGGCAGAGGCAGAGAGCTGAGTACAGCCTGACAATCCTCCTAAATGATGATTTTGCTGCCCTCTGTCGATATTAGGATCTCATCTGTTAAGTCTTGGAAAGCCATTTAGGCTGTGAGGGGCAGTGAGATTAGACCTTGGATGGGTCAATCCCCTTCCCAACTCACGACTCAAGTTCATCCCTAAGAATTAATTCTCGACGAGAGAATTATGCGTTACCTTGGCAGGGACAGGGCGGCTGTATTGGCTCGGGCGGCATGAACCTTAAAACTTTCAGGGAAAAGCCTGCCTTCTGACCGAACGCCCCATACTGGAGGTAAAGTCTGGCCGCACTGCTCGCCCGTTTTAAGCCAAATCAAAAGTGTCTTGGAGAATACTGTGTTTGAGTACCTGCCGCCGCTCAACGAGCACAATCTTCCCTACCCCGACACGATTCATCCCATCGTGGTTCACTTTGTGATTGCGATGGTGCTGTTTGCCTTCATCTGCGATATTGTCGGCTACTTCACCAAGAACCCAAAGCTGTTTGAGGTGAGTTGGTGGAACCTGGTTTTTGCCACCGTTTCTATTTTTATTGCCGTTATCTTTGGCCAAATTGAGGCTGGATTGGCCGAGCCCTATAACGCTTCGGTCTCTACGCTCAACCTGCACACCCTCCTAGGTTGGGCACTCTCGGGAATTTTGGCTGGAGTCACTGGTTGGCGCTATGTGATTCGCCGCAATTTCCATTCATTGCCGATTCCCTACCTGATAGCTGCGGCGCTGCTGGCGGTTTTGGTGATCGTTCAGAGCTACTTAGGCAGCGTGCTGGTGTGGGTGTACGGTCTGCATACGGCTCCGGTAGTGGAAGCGATTCGGGAAGGAAAGCTGTCATGAGGTCGGACCTGGTTAACCAGTTGGGCGATCAGTTAGGGCCCAACAATTTGCCCTATGTCATTCCGCTGCATCCCAACTTTGTGCATTTGACGCTGGGGCTGTTTATCGTTGCGATCGCATTCGACATTGTCGGCGTTTTGTTTCCGGTCGACAAAGCGGTTTTCAAGTACCTGGCGATTCCCGTAACGCGCTCTAGCCTGTTTGATGTGGGCTGGTACAACCTTGTTGGGGCAGCAGTTATCACCTTTTTTACGGTGGCCTCCGGGTTTTACGAAATCCTGCTGTCTAATCCGATTTTGGATGTTAAAAGCCAGTGGGGCTTGCAAGCCATGACGACTATGGTCTGGCATGGTTTAGGCGGGGTCACGATCTTGTTTCTAATCGTGGTCATGACCGTGTGGCGAGGCTTTCAGCGCTTTAAGTGGCGTAAGGACATGGCCCGGCAGGTGCAGTGGAGCTACCTGGGCGCGGGGCTTGCCATCTTCGCTCTGATGTTCTTCCAGGGCACGCTTGGCGCACATTTGGGTGGCGAATTTGGCATTCACGTCACGGCTGACCAACTTCTGAAGGTGGGTGAAGACCCCAATGTGAACCTGCCGATTGCCCCGCAGCGCACGCTTCCTCCTATTTGATACCCTTTGGCGATATGAAATTTCGTGCGATCGCAATCATGACCCTCTACGCCATCTTTGCTGCTTTAGTCAGCTTTTGGATGGCGAAAGTATCCTATGGCTGGTTTCCGCCAGAAGCATCAGCAGAGTCAAAGCTGATTGACGATCTGTTTAGCCTCTTTACCGGGCTAGGTACCTTCATCTATCTCGGTGTCATTGGCCCCTTCTTCTACTCGCTAATTTTTCACCGCGCCAGCAAATACGACCCCAGCGATGGTCCCCACATAGAAGGCAACACCGCCCTAGAGGTGGTCTGGACAGCTGTACCCATCGTGTTAGTGCTTTCCCTGTCGTTTGCTAGCTACCGCACCTACGAAAAGATGGAAATTCGCGGCTCGCTAGATGTGGTGCATCTACATGTGCCTCAGATGATGGAGTCAGCCTACGCTGCTCCCTTCGACGACACCCCGCAGAAAGAAATCGAGGGCTCATTCCAGCAGGACTCGACCGAAGTCATTGATGTCACCGCTAAACAATGGGCCTGGGTGTTTCGCTACGCTGACCCAGAGGTAACCAGCACAGAACTGCACGTGCCGGTTGATCGCCGGGTTCGCCTGGCGCTGCACAGCGAAGATGTGCTACACGGTCTATACATACCGGCCTTTCGCATCAAGCAAGACGTCGTTCCCAACCACAATCTAGAGCTAGAGTTTACGCCCACCCGCATCGGCAAATACCGCCTGCGCGACTCGATGTATAGCGGCACCTATTTTGCGGCGAACCAGACCGATGTTGTCGTGCAGTCTCCCGAAGACTATCGGCAGTGGTTAGCCGATGCCAGCGCCCTGTCTCCCGCCCCGGCCTTTAACCCGGCCGCTGCTGAGTTTACCAAGTCGGAGAGCAACGCCGTGCTTAGAGGGTGGATCTCGGTGCCCCCGGCAGCGCCTCCAGTGGTTAACTACGCCCCCAAGCAGGAGCCCAACAGCCCACCGGCCTAAAACAGTTGGCTCAAAGCGCTTATCCTCAAATTTTCTGCCCCCATCTGTTCACCAATTTCCCTTTCCCATGACCAATGCCCCCGTCGAAGCGATTGACGTTCCCCGCGCTCAACCTTATCCTGGTGCGCCAGATAACTGGAAGCGGTTTTTCAGCTTCAGCACCGATCACAAAGTGATTGGCATTCAGTACATCGTCACTTCGTTCTTCTTTTTCTTAATCGGCGGCTTGTTTGCAATGGTGATGCGGGGAGAGCTGATTACCCCCGACGCCGATTTAATCGATCGCACGGTGTACAATGCCCTGTTCACAATGCATGGCTCAGTCATGCTGTTTCTGTGGACGTTTCCGGTGCTGGTAGGACTCGGCAACTACCTGGTGCCGCTGATGATTGGGGCCAGAGACATGGCTTTTCCTCGACTCAACGCCGTCTCCTTTTGGCTGATCCCGGTGGTAGGAGTCTTGATGATTGGCAGCTTTTTGGCGCCGGGCGGGCCTTCTCAATCGGGGTGGTGGGCCTACCCGCCCGTCAGCCTGCAAAACCCGACGAACAGCTTGATCAATGGTCAGGTTCTGTGGATTCTAGCGGTGGCAATTTCGGGCGTATCCTCCATCATGGGCGGAGTTAACTTTGTCACCACCATCTTTAGAATGCGGGCTCCTGGCATGGGCTGGTTTAAAACCCCGGCCTTTGTCTGGGCGGTGCTGGCAGCGCAGCTGATTCAGCTCTATGGTCTACCGGCTCTGACCGCAGGCGCTGTGATGCTGCTGCTGGATCTCACTGTTGGCACCAGCTTTTTTGCGCCCGAGCGCGGCGGCAACCCCGTGCTGTATCAGCACTTCTTCTGGTTCTACTCGCACCCGGCCGTGTACGTGATGGTGCTGCCCGTCTTCGGCATTTTCTCAGAAGTGCTGCCCGTCCACGCCCGCAAACCGCTCTTTGGCTACCGAGTCATCGCTATTTCGTCCCTTTTGATCACCTTTATCAGCGGCATCGTCTGGGTTCACCACATGTTTGCTAGCGCGACCCCAGGCTGGATGCGCATGTTCTTCATGGTGACCACGATGCTGGTGGCGGTCCCCTCCGGCATTAAGGTGTTTGGCTGGGTCGCCACGATTTGGGGCGGCAAAATCCGGCTAACAACGCCGATGCTGTTTGCCCTAGGCGGCATCTTCAACTGGCTCTTTGCAGGGATTACCGGCATTTTTCTAGGGTCGGTACCCATCGATATTCACGTCAACAACACTTACTTTGTGGTCGGGCACTTTCACTACGTGCTCTACGGCGCAATTGTGTTTGGCATCTATGCCGCGATCTACCACTGGTTCCCCAAGATGACCGGGCGCATGTTCTATGAGGGACTGGGCAAGCTGCATTTTGCCCTGACCATGCTGGGAACCTGGCTGATCTTTTTGCCGATGCACCCTCTGGGGCTCATGGGAATGCCGCGCCGTGTGGCTTCCTACGACCCTGAGTTTGCCTACTGGAACGTCGTCGCTAGTTTAGGCGGCTTTCTCCTGGGTCTATCAACGCTGCCCTTTATTCTCAACATGGTGAGTTCCTGGATTCAGGGCGAAAAGGCTGGTGACAACCCTTGGCGAGCCATTGGCCTAGAGTGGCTTACCACGTCGCCGCCTCCAGTCGAGAACTTTGAAGAGATCCCGACTGTTATCTCAGGGCCATATGGCTATGGCCGCAACCAACCTCTGGTAGCGGCAGGAGCCTCGCAGGAGATGACGGAGGCGTAGTAGGGGTTTAGGGCACAGTGTGCAGGGTACTAGCCTGCAAGGCGAACACTTTTCTCCGCTTCCTTGAACCCTGCATTCTAAACCTTGCACCCCTTCCCCAAAGTAGAGCTAGTCCAGGTAAAGCTATGACCGCAGAAAGAGCGAACCCCGTTGGGGAGCTACGCAACGCACAACATCTCGAAGCGGATATCAGACAGGAACAGGAGCATGACGAGGCCGGCAACAGTAAGTTTGGCCTGATTGCCTTTCTGCTTTCGGAAAGCGTTATTTTTCTGAGCTTCTTTGTCGGCTACACCGTCTATAAGACGACGGTAGTTGACTGGTACCCACCGGGGGTTACGGGTTTAGAAACCCGTGATCCTGCCATTAACACCATCATCCTGGTGTCCAGTAGCTTTGTTATCTATGTAGCCGAGCGCTATCTGCATGACAAAAAGCTTTGGGGATTTCGCCTGTTTCTGTTAGCCACGATGGCGATGGGGGCTTATTTTTTGTACGGACAGGCGGTGGAGTGGCGCGGACTATCCTTTGGGTTTACTGATGGTGTCTTTGGCGGCACCTTCTACCTGCTGACCGGATTTCACGGACTGCACGTGCTAACCGGTCTGATTATGCAGGGAATCATGATGTCCCGCTCGTTTGTTCCCGGCAACTACGACAACGGCTACTTCGGCGTAGAGGCTACCTCGCTGTTCTGGCACTTTGTTGATGTTATTTGGATTATCTTGTACGTCCTAATCTACGTTTGGCAATAGAATTTCTGCGGCTTGGGTCATGCTTTGCATGACCCAAAATTCTCCTGAAGCATTGGGTTAAGCTTCAGCGCAACCAACCTGTAAATTTTCCCCTAAATCGTTTCACGCCGGTCAGTCACTCATCCATCAAGGGAGAAACACCATGATTGTTGATGATCAATACTACGACGTTATTATCATTGGCACTGGTGCCGGAGGTGGGACTTTAGCACGCAAGCTTGCTCCTACAGGCAAGAAGATTTTGATGCTGGAGCGGGGTGGCTTTCTGGAGAAAGAAAGCTCTGAACTTGTTGATCTAGAGGTCTTTAAAAAAGAGCAGTATCACGCCCCAGAGCAGTGGTATGACAGCAACGGCGAACCGTTCTCTCCTCAAACAAGCTACTCAGTGGGCGGCAACACTAAAGTCTACAGCGGAGCGCTGCTGCGCCTGCGGGAGCGTGATTTTGAGGAGGTTCAGCATCAGAAGGGCATTTCTCCAGCCTGGCCTCTAAGCTATCAGGATTTTGAGCCCTATTACAGCGAGGCTGAGCAGCTTTATCAGGTGCATGGCAAGGCTGGCGACGATCCTACCGAGCCGTCTCGCAGCCAAGATTACCCTTTTCCCGAAGTGGCTCACGAAGACCATATTCAGCAGGTGGGAGATCTGCTCTCGAAGCAGGGGCTGCACCCAACCTACCTCCCCATTGGCTTAGGCGATCAGGGCCGCACCGACTCAGAAGATACGGGAGCGAGCCCAGCGTTAAAGCACGACAACGTTACGCTCAAGACGCTGGCGAAGGTGGTGGCGCTGCACACCAATCCTTCGGGTTCGGAAATTAAGGCAGTGCAGGCAGAAATTGGCAATCAGGCCTATCTATTTATGGGTCACATTGTGGTGCTGGCCTGCGGCGCGGTGAATTCGGCGGCGCTGCTGTTGCGATCTCGCAACGAAAAGCATCCTAACGGCATTGCCAACGGCTCCGACCTGGTGGGTCGCAACCTGATGAAGCAGAATCTAACCGTGCTGGTGCAGCTGAGCGCTTCAACAGTGCCGGGCTCGTTTCAGCGCACCCTGTACGTCAACGACTTTTACTGGGGCGACGAAAATTTTCCCTACCCGATGGGCCACATTCAAAACTCGGGCGGCATTTTGCAGGACGTGATTTTTGCTGAGTCGCCTCCGGTTTTTTCGGGGCTGGCAAAGGTGCTGCCCGGCTTTGGTCTGCGTCAATTAGCAACCCGCTCCATTGGCTGGTGGCTGCAAACTGAAGACCTGCCCAGCCCTCACAACCGCGTTCGCCTAGCGGGAGAAAAGCTCTATTTGGAATACGAGCCCAGCAACTTTGAGGCCCATGATCGGTTAATTTACCGCTGGCTAGATGTGCTCAAAGCGGTGGAGGCTGCCGACCCCAACGCCTTTAATCGCGGTACTCATCCGCGCAGTACGATGCCGGTTCAGGTCGTTGCCCATCAGTGCGGCACCTGCCGGTTTGGGGACGATCCGGCTACGTCAGTCCTCAACATCAACTGCCGCACCCACGAGGTGGATAACCTCTACGTGGTTGACAGCAGCTTTTTCCCCTCCAGCGCCAGCATCAGCCCCGGTCTGACGGTAATTGCGAATGCCCTACGGGTCGGCGATCATCTGATCGAGCGCCTAAACGGCTAGAGCAGCGGGTTCTTTCGCTGCTGATTACCCTACAGGACAACGGTTTCCTGAAAGCGGCTCGGCTGCATTTGCTCAAGTAGGGGGTCAGCCTCTCCCGCAGCCCAGCGGGCAAAACGAGCGGCGGCGGGTGGCAGCAGCGCAAAAGGGCTGCTAAAGCCTGAGAACAGCATTAGCCCGGTAAGGTTGGGTACCGGGCCAACCAGCGGCAGGCCGTCGCGACAAAAAGTGACCAGACAGCGCCGCCAGGTGCCGGGTATGGCTTCTAGGATGGGCAACTGCTGGGCAATGGTTTGGCGCATTAAGCGCTCACTCTCAGCGCTGTCGATAGTTGGCTCTAGATCGGTTAACGCCCGGCTGATCTGGCCGATGCGCAGGCTGCCATCTTGAAACTGAATCACACCGCTATCGAGAATGGCGGGGGCAACTTCGTGACCGGGCTTATCCCACAGGGTATGAGCTGCTGGATCGCTGGCTTGAGCCTCGATTTCAGCGCGATTGGCCAGGGCTGGCATGACCAGAGCCTGAATTTCAAAGTCCACAGGCGGAGTTTCAATGAGTTCTGCGTGGGTGTAGTAGAGCGGTATGGAAATATCTGCCTGCTTGAGCAGCAGACGGGTGTGGCCGCCGGCTGCGATTGCAACCCTGCCAGCCGCATAGGCCTGCTCGGCTGTCGTTACTCCCGTAATTCGATCTTTAATCCGCACCAGCCCGGTAACTTCAGCAATGATCAGCGTGCCGCCCAGACGGGTGAAGCCTCGGTTGTAGGCCGTAACCAACGCCTCTGGGTTGACGTGCCCGTGGCGTACTGTCAGCGCTCCGGCAATAGCGGACGGGTTTAGCTGAGGCTCAATCTGACAGGCTTCTGCGGGTGTTACATAGCGAGGGGGAGTAGCAAAGCGGCTGTAGCTGTCCACTAAGTCCTTTAGTTGCCCTGGATCGTCTCCAGCGGCCGCTGGAATCGTCAGCAGCAGATCGAGATCTCGCAGCTGAGTGTCTGCCCCAAGCTCTTCCGGCAAAGTCCGATGCCGCTCAATGCCTTCCTGACACAGCTGCCGGGTGAGTTCAGTTGTGCCGGTCCAGTAGGGAATGCCGCCGTAGCTGTAGCGAGTAGCGCTGCCCGGTGCTAAAGACCGATCCAGCAACAGCACCGAAAATCCTTGCTTGGCCAACTCGTAGCTCAGGGCGGCTCCGGCTAGCCCGTTGCCCACCACAATCCAGTCAAAGCTTTGCATCTAGCATCCTCAAAAACTGCAGAGCAAGGGATTTCACTCCCTTTTCATGTCTCTACAAAATAAAGCAGCTTTGGGGATGGCGTTAGGAGGTCTCTCTAACGATTTTGGCAAACGAGCCTAGAAGCGTTAGAGCATCTTAGAAACAGGCCCAAAAGAACTAAGGATGGATTTGGCTCAAAATGACGCGCAGGCGATCGTAGTCATCCTTGAGCAGCACGCTCAGCGTTCGTCCGGCCTGCACAAGCCAGGCTCGATCTAGCTTGCGCAGCTGATAGCAGTGACGAATCACCGCAGCTACAAGACCATCTACCGGGGCGCTCCGCATATCCATCAGCGTGCGAAGAAAATCGAGCTCCTGGGTGAACGCTAAAATCTCATCGGCTTGGCAGCGATGCACTGCCTGATGTACCTGCGGCGGTCGCGGCGGCAAGTGCTGGTAGGTCTCGCCCCCGGGCTGGCCGTTTCGCTTGGGGGCCTGAAAGCCTACAATCGCCACGCTAAACTCCGTCTTGAGCATGGCAAAGATTTGGGGCTGCTGCTCTCGCAAATCGTCTAGGGACATACCCAGCGCCCTAGCCCGATGCACTGAGTCGATGGGGCTCGTGGTGGCGTGGTAGACCACTCCGTAAATCTGGTTGCCTGACTCGTCATCCCAAGATTTGACCCAGCTGCCAAACGGCGGCATGGCCGGGAAGCTGAGGGTATCTGGCTCTAGGCACTGGGCTAAAAATTCGGTGGTTGAGGTTTCAACCACTTCAGCAATGTGGTCGGGCTGCTGAGCGTGTGCCGAAAACTGAGGCAGGGGCAGGCGCATAGGCTTTGGTATCGCAGAAATTGAGACTCTGCGGATGGTGGGATGGCGCTACTTTATTACGCTACTTCTTCCGGCGCTTAGAGGTGTCAACCGCTTCTAAGTCCGACATCTGAAAGGTTATCAACTTATCCCAGTTGCCGCCCTCAAAGAGCACGGCGACTTTACCATCTGTAATGCGCTGAACCAGCCCCTGGAAGCCGTAGTAAGTCTCGTTAACGTTGGTGATGCGAACAACAGAACCGGGGAAAATCATGGGCCAGCTCTCCTAACAGGGCGTCGTGCTTCATTCAGTATATTTTTTTAACGGCTGCGATCGCACCTACCGCCCCTGCAAAATTCCTATGCAGCCGATTGATTCGGCTGATTGATTCGACTGGGCCAATTTTGTGGTTAGTCGGTAAACTTAAGCCGATGCCGGTAGTTAGCAACCGACTCAACAATGCCCAGCGCAATGAAGTTCGTCACCAGAGCCGATCGGCCGTAGCTCACCCAGGGCAGCGGAATACCGGTAATTGGTGCCAGACCAATCGTCATACCGACATTGACAATCACTTGAAATAGGATCATCGAGAGCACCCCGATGGCCAAGAGTGAGCCAAAATCGTCTTTAGCATTCTGAGCAATAATGACCAGGCGCAGGCAAACCACCCAAAACACTGCCAGCACCGCTACAGCACCGATAAAACCCCACTCTTCTCCAATGGCCGAAAAGATGAAGTCTGTGTGCTGCTCAGGAATAAAGCTGAGCTGAGTCTGGGTGCCCTCGCCCAGGCCTCGGCCCCAAAACTCCCCAGCACCGATGGCAATGCGCGACTGAATCAGGTGGTAGCCGCCCCCTAAGGGGTCCTTATCAGGGTCAAGAAAAAGCACCAAACGGTCTTTCTGGTAGTCGTGCAGCAGCCCCCAAAAGACGTCGCCCACTTTGCCTGCAATCAGATTAACGGCTGTGGCCATGACCGTGCTAAAAAGGCGCCAAGGCAGCGTTATCCAGGCGATGGTGCCCATCGCGATGCTCCATACCAGCCAGGCCGGTAGAGAAAAGTGATACAGCAGCGCCGCCATCAAAGGGGATGCCATCAGCAATAGCCAGCCCGGGTTGACGTTAGCCCAGTAGAGCATGCCAAGGGTAATGGCGCCAAACACCAAAGAGGTGCCTAAATCAGGCTGAATGAACACCAGGCCCCACGGCACCGACACAATGGCCAGGGCTCTGGCCACCCCGGTCAAACTAGAGGCCGCACGGCCACTCAGCCCCGCTGCCAAGCTGACAAT
>DATNQE010000695.1:0-3701 GCA_036702895.1 Trichocoleus sp.
TTTTGGCGGATTTTCAGGAGGGTCGGGTAAAGCTTTCAGAAACTCTAGATCGGCTAATGGCAAAGCTAGAGGAATTTGCTGAAATTGCTCAGCATGAGCTGCCTGATAACCACCATTTGTCAGAAACTTTTTTGCGCCGTCTGAAATACCTGCGGCAGAACTTGGTTAACAACGCTACTGAGAAAATAGTCCTGCTGAAGAAGCTGCAGCCGACGATGGCGGAGGTGATCGACATTTTTGATGACGGCAGCATTACTTATAAGGAGTTTGCTGCGATCGCAAGTCGAGGCAGCCCCACAGCCAGAGCGTTGATGGATCAGGTGAAAGGCCAAGTGATTACGCCAGCCCTGCGCTCTGCCATGACGACCATTGCTAACAAAGTCGAAGCGACGGTCGAGGTGACAGAAAACCGGGTAGACGCCTTTGGCTACGAGATCGAGAAGTGGTTTGACCGGGGGATGGAACGGGCTACGGGCGTGTACAAGCGCAATGCTAAAGCTGTAGGGCTGATCATCGGCTTTTTGATCGCCATTTCGCTAAACGCCGACTCGTTTCACATTGCGGGTCGCCTAGCGACGGACCCGGCGGTCCGCAATACCATTACCCAAGCGGCTACCCAGGCAGCTGCAACGACTGGGGGTACGCCTACGGGGAATCTGCAGCAGGATCTCGACGCGCTGCAGATTGCGCTCAACGACAGCCTAAACCAGCTGCCGTTTCCCATTGGCTATAGCCAGGTAGTGCTAGAGCAGCAGCGCCTCGCCGAGGCTGACTGGCCAATCCCGCTGATCCCGCGCCGGTTTTTGGGCTGGGTCGTCAGCGCTTTGGCTATTTCGATGGGGGCAACCTTCTGGTTTGATCTGCTTAAAAGAGTAGTCAACGTCCGCGCCAGCGGGGCTAAGGAGGGGCGCAATGCCGATCCCTAAGTGCAGCGGGCACGAGATATGGTGACGCTAACCGATTTGCAGCGGGCCGGGCGGCTGAGTAATGGTAGGTATGAGCAGTTCATCTGCCAGGCTCCGGTCAATCTCTACAAATCGCCCCAGCAGGAGAGCTTGGTGACCCAAGCGGCAGCGGGTCGCCACCTGCGTTTAGTGGAAGCACCCACCCCAGAGTTGGGCGCTGTGGAGATGTGCCTGTGCGAGGACGACTACCCAGGCTGGGTTGCGATTGCAGATCTGCCTCATCTGCAGCCGGTTCCAGAACCCTACGCCCCGCCTCAGCTTAGCGCCGCTGAAATTGAGCAGAAACTGCCTGGCGTAATCACCTTTGCCCTAGACGCAATGGCCCAGCCCAATGAGTATCTCTGGGGCGGCACGGTAGGGCCTAACTACGACTGCTCGGGGCTGATGCAGGCCGCCTTTGCCTCGGTGGGTATTCGCCTGCCTAGGGACGCTTACCAGCAGGAGGCGTTTGCCCAGCCGGTCGCTCTAGAGGCGCTACGACCTGGAGACTTGATTTTCTTTGGCAGCGCTGAGCGCACGACCCACGTAGCGCTGTATCTGGGGGAAGGCCGCTACATCCACAGCTCCGGTAAAGACCAGGGCCGCAACGGCATTGGCCTAGATTCTCTCAGCGAGCCGGAAGACCCTATTGGGCTGGCTTACTATAACCAGGTTAAGGGATTTGGGCGGGTTGTCAGCAGTTACCAACCCCAGGGCCGTCCGCAGTATCGCCAGGGCTGAGCCAGGACTTCTTTACTATGCTGCTACCCGCTTTGGCCCGCCTTAAACCCTATCTGCGCTGGGCCATTTTGGGCGCCACCCTGATTTTTATGGCTCAGTCGTTTTGGCGACACTGGGATGAAGTGCTGAGCCTGCCCATCGACGGGGTTGGCTGGAGCTGCCTGGTGATTGCCCTGGGGGTAACGCTGCTGGCTCATCTTTGGTCGGGCTGGGTTTGGAGCTGGGTTTTACAGGCGTTCAATCAGCCGGTACGGGGCAGCTGGAGCACTGTGGTCTACCTGCAAACTAACCTGGCTAAGTATTTGCCCGGCAACGTCTGGCATTTTTATCGGCGGGTGCGATCGCTCCAGCAGATTGACACGCCGCTGGTCCCTGCCATCTTTGGCGTGCTTCTCGAGCCGCTGCTGATGGCGGCGGCGGCCCTCATGCTGGCGCTGCTGGCGGCAGATCGGGTGTGGCCGTGGCAGGGACTCCTGCTAGGGGCCGGGCTGCTGGCGATTCACCCGCGCTGTTTGAACCCTCTACTGCTGCGTTTGGGGCAGTCGCGGCTAGCGGCCATGCCCCAGGATTATTCCGAGAGCACGGTGGCCTTGAAGTCTAAGGACCTCGAAATGCATCGGTACCGACTGCGGTGCTACCCGCTCAAACCGCTGCTGGGGGAGCTGGGCTTTGTGCTGCTGCGGGGAGTGGGCTTTGGCCTGGTGCTGCAGGCACTGGTGCCGCTGCGAGTGTTTCAGCTGCCGTCGCTGCTAGGAGGCTTTAGCGTCGCCTGGCTGCTGGGCCTGCTGGTGCCGGGGGCACCCGGAGGGCTGGGCGTGTTTGAAGCAACGGCGGTGGCGCTACTGCAGGGGGAGTTTTCTCCGGCGGTCGTGCTCAGCGGTGTGGCTCTGTATCGCCTAATCAGCATCCTGGCCGAGGCTATCGGAGCTGGGTTGGCTACTCTGGAAAATCCCTCCAGGGAGTCGCTGCAATGAATGTTTCCCCTGCTGGCGAGAGGGTGTCTGGTGCCGCAAAAGACGGTTGGCCGATGCTCTCCGTCGTGGTTCCTATTTTTAATGAGCACGAGAGCATTGTGCTGCTGGTAGATGAGATCGCATCGGTTCTAAAAAACCATCAAATCGCCTACGAAATTATTGGCGTCGATGACGGCTCCACCGATGGCTCCAGCGAGCAGCTGCTGCGGATGGCCCAAGAGCGCCCCGATCTCAAGGCGGTGCTGCTGCGGCGCAACTACGGTCAGAGCGCTGCTATGGCCGCCGGGTTTGACTACGCCCAGGGCCGGGTAATTGTCTCTATAGATGGCGATTTGCAGAATGACCCAGCCGACATCCCCCGGCTGCTGGCCCGGCTGGAGGATGGCTACGACCTGGTGAGCGGCTGGCGCCAGAACCGACAGGACCACACCCTAACCCGGCTACTTCCCTCTAAGCTGGCCAACTGGCTGATTGCTAGGGTGACAGGTGTGCAGCTGCACGACTACGGCTGCTCCCTCAAAGCTTACCGAGCCGAAGTTCTGCGCGATCTGAATCTCTACGGCGAGCTACATCGGTTTTTGCCCACCTTGGCGTTTATTGAAGGGGCCCGAATTTCAGAAATTCCGGTTCGTCATCACCCTCGTCAGTTTGGTCAGAGCAAATACGGCCTGGGCCGCTCTTTGCGCGTGGTGATGGACCTGCTCACGGTCTACTTCATGAAGAAGTTTTTGACCCGACCCATGCACATCTTTGGCTTCCTAGGCCTGCTGTCGATGCTAACAAGCGTCGGCATCGGCTTCTACTTAGCGGGGGTGAAGTTTCTAGGAAACCAGGATATTGGGGAGCGACCGCTGCTCTATCTGGCCATCGTGCTCTTTCTAACCGGCATCCAGCTTTTTAGCTTGGGGCTGCTAGCTGAGCTGATGATGCGCACCTACCACGAGTCCCAGTGCCGCCCTATCTATCGAGTACGCCAAGTCGTTAGCCGAGCAACTGTTCGGGCGTCTGCTGATATAGATGCTTGATGGCTTGAGTAGGGCTT
>DATNQE010000698.1:0-8226 GCA_036702895.1 Trichocoleus sp.
GTCGCCTTTGCGATCGAGGTGAACCAGCCAGCCCAGCCCAGCCTCCAGAGGCGTAGTGGTTTCATCAATATCCTGCCCGTAGAGGGGCATGGCAGCCTCTAGGCGCAGAGTATCTCTAGCCCCCAAACCACAGGGAGGCACGCCGGCCTCTAGCAGGGCTGCCCAGAGGTCGGGGGCGGCGTCTGCAGACAGCATGATTTCAAACCCATCTTCTCCGGTGTATCCGGTACGAGCCAGAAAAGCAGGCTGGCCCAGCAATGTGCCGTCTATGTGCTCATAGCGCCCAACCGCAGACAGGTCCTCCTTTATCAGAGACTGTAGTTGGGCTGCCGCCTCGGGTCCTTGCACCGCAATGAGCGCCTGATGTGACTCATCCTGAAGCTTGACTGTGTCGCCCAGATGCTCTAAAAGCCAGGTTTTATCCTTCTCAGTAGTTGCGGCATTGATGATGGTGAAAACCCGCTGATCGCCGTTAGCCGCTGGCGACAGCCCATACAGAATCAGATCGTCTACAATGCCGCCCTCCGGATTGAGCAGCACCGTGTACTGGGCTTTGCCAGGAGCAAGTGAACTTAGATCGGAAGGCACTAATCGCTGCAGCTGATCAACCACGTCGGGGCCTTGCAGTGTCAGCTTGCCCATGTGGGAAATGTCAAACATGCCAGCCTGTTGCCGCACCGCCTGGTGTTCCTGCTTGATGCCTTCGTACTGCACCGGCATTTCCCAACCGGCAAACGGAGTGAGGCGCGCTTTCAGCTGCAGGTGACTAGCATACAAAGGGGTTTGCCGTAAAGGGGTAGAGTCGAGGGACATAGCGCTAGCGAACTAAAAACTTCAGCATGAGTGCTAGAAAACAGCGCTTCTTTCGGTAGCACCGTTCAGGCAACCTCACTAAACAGAGTCTATCGGGCCACGGTCTCTTAGAACTATTTAGAACTATGAGGATAGAAATCTGCGTCGCTAGGACCAGAGCATTCAAAAGGAGGTTTTGGTAGAGCAAGCGGACATACAGAGCAGCGAGCTCAATCTAGCGTCGATTCTTAGCTATCACCATCAAACCGCAGGAACCCAAGGGTTTTATTAAGTTCAATGCACCTTCTCATAGGTCATCTCAGCGCAAGCTGGAACCGCGTTAGGCTTGAGGTGACTCACTTGGGAAGACTATCCATTACTGTCTATGCTGCTCGGGCTCATGCCTCACGGGACGTGTTTCTTCTGGAATCCGGGTTTGACCTTTCTGCATGCTTTAGGAGATGGGGGTATTGCCGTGGCCTATCTCTCCATTCCGGTGCTGCTCTACATACATCGGAACCAGGCAACCCCCGCGACCCGTCCACTGCTGCTGCTGTTTGCTGCTTTTATTCTGAGCTGTGGCATTGGCCATATCTTCTCGGCCTGGAACATCTGGCATGGGGATTACTGGATTGAGGGTAGCTGGAAGTGGGTTACCTTATCGATCAGCGGCTACACGGCCTGGCATCTGCGAAGAAGTATTCCTCAAATGCTCTCGACTCATAAGGATCTAGAGCAAGCTCGGGAGGAGCTGGAGCGAGACCCTCTGACCGGCGTCGCCAACCGACGAGGGCTAGAGGCAGCTTATCTATGCATATCCGCTCAGTATGGCGCTCAATACGGTACGCAGCCAATTAATCACAGTCTGCTGCTGTTAGACCTAGACGGCTTTAAACAGGTCAACGACACCTACGGTCACCACGTTGGCGATGCACTGCTCAAGGCGGTAGCCAATGTGCTGCGCGATCGCACTCGCACCCTTGATACGGTCGCTCGCTTAGGGGGAGACGAATTTGCCGTCTTACTAACTGGCTGTGCTCAAAGCGGTGCCCGTCTGATTGCAGAGGAGATTCGCCAGATTATTACCAAGCTAGAGATCCTGGAGTTGCCGTCAGCCCCCTCTGTTACCGCTAGCATCGGGATTGCTGAGTTCCACCCAGGCGCAGCCCTGGAGGTGTCTTACCAGCAGGCTGATCAAGCGCTTTACCAGGCCAAGGCACAGGGTAAAAATCAGGTTGCTCTGGCAGGCTCTAGTGGTGTGTTGCAGGTAGCCTCGCCTCTGGCTTCGCAGTCAACGCCAACAGCCTAAAAATTTGCCTCTCAAATTCTGCTCCGGTTAGCCACGCTGCGGGAGAGGTTTGTAGCCAGGCTCGAGCGCTCCATGGTTTTGAACTAAACCCACTCCGCACGCCGGTCCGTTTACCCCTTGCCCTGAGTCTACTCCTTGACGAATCCACCCAGGTCGGGCCGATAGCGGGCGATAAAGCCGCCTTGGGCATCGTAAATCTCAATCTGGCGCTGCACCTGGCTGCCCAACTGCACAATTTGCTCCACCAGCGCCTGAGCCTCTTGATCTAGGGTGGTAGCCGCTGGCGCAGTGCCCTCCGGTGGGGGTGTGATTGCCTGCTCTAGGGCAAGGGCATATCGGCTGGCCAGCGTAATCTGTACTCGCTCAGCCGTAGCGTTAATGCGGCAGGGCGTAGCAGAGGTGCCGCAAACCGACCCGAGCTTCGCTTCTAAAGATTGGATGGCAACTGCCGTGCGCAGCTGAGCCTGGCTGCGAGTCAACGCTGCCTGATAGGTGGGCACTAGCCCCCGTGCCTGAGGACCCAGCGCCGAGGTTGGTGAGATTCGCTGGGCGCTGGCAAGGGCCTGCTGCCACTGGGCTACAGCTAGCGTCCACTGATTTTGGGCTTCGTAGGTGGCTGCCTGACTAGCCGCCGCCCTGGCCTGCTGGTAGTAGGTGGTGGCGCTGCCCTCTCGATCCACCAAGTCCTTGGCTTGAGCCAGCTGCCCCTGATAGATCTGCATCTGCGTTTGGGCCTTGCTATAGGCTTCGGTACCCCTAGGAATCAGCGCTAGACCGTGGATTGCCACCTGCCACTCACGCTCGGCTAGCTGCCAGCCCGGCAAGGACTCTGCTGTTTCCATGCGCTGCTGAGCCAGCTGAGCCGCCTGCAAAGCGCTATTTAAGTTGGCTTCGGCTTCTTCTTCCGCTGTAATCCGGTGAGTGATGGTTGCCAGATTATTCTCGTACTCCTCCAATTTGCGCTGAGCAAAGACGTAGGCAGGGCTAGTATCGGGCACTTTTTGAAGGGCGGCAATGGCCTGCCGCCAGAGGTGCTGAATATCGACCCAATGCTCTACCGGATGCGGTGGATTTTGGCTCTGCTGGGCCGCTGTGTAGGCGGTTTCTTGAGCGGTTTTAAGATAGTTGAGGATAGCCAGCTCAGCCCGGTAAGTTTCCAGATTGACCTGAGCTGTACGGTAGTGACGCGACCAGGGAGGGATAGGATTGACTAGCTCTGCCGCTGCCCGCAGTTCTGACTGCGCCTCCAGCAGGCTGTCGCCCGTAGGGGCAGCAGCAATGCGAGCTTGGGCAGAGGTTTGAAAGGCAGCCGCTTTGTCGATGCGATCGCAACTTCCCACCACGCAGGGTCGAGTAATCGTGTAGGCAAACAGGCCGCTGCTCAGCACAATGAGCCCCGCCAGCCCGTAGCTCCAGTAGGGGGCAATCTGCTTGAGCTGGCCCAGGCTCCATTGACCCCATCGCTGCACTGGAGAAGCTGCCGGTGGCTCTACCGCCGTCTCCGGTAGGGCCATTGCCGCATCGTTGAACGGCACAATTGCGCTGCTGTTTGCAACACTGCTATCTGTGATGCGCGGGTCTGTAGGGTGCGGATTAGATTCAGCGCTCGACGCTGGCTTTACATGGGATGCGGCATCTCCAACACCGTTTTGGGAACTGGCGTCGGCTGGGGGGCTGGAGGTGCGATCGCTCGCCGCCAAAATTTCTGCCGGAACCTCCTGGGCCTCGCCCTCGGTCATAAACTCCTGCGGGCAGGGCGCCTCAAAAATAACTCCCAGTGCGTCTTCCAGGCGCCAGGTAAAGGTATGCGTAGCGTAGGGTGCAGCGTCAGACTCTAGCTGCAAACCTAGCCTTACAGGCACTTCCCCCGCTGCTGCCCAGGCCTCCCCAGGTAGCCCCACCTCCGGCATGATCTCGAAGAACGCCGCCTTCAGCTCCCGCAGCAGCCCCGCAGGATCTTCCACCTGAGGCTGGGGGTGGCAGGCCAGCACCCACAACCGCCCTTGCTGCGTACGGCAATCGAGCTCTGTGAGCCGGGGGTAGAGGCCCGTCTCTTGCAGATAACGCCTAAAAGTCTGGCTCAGGGCGTCGAGCCCCGATGGAGAGGACGTGCCAGACTGAGGAGACGTGGAAGATGCCATAGTGATTGCCGTGAATGAGCCAAAGATAGACGATTAGGCTGGAGACAGCACCCTGCGATACCTATTACAACTGAGTATGCTAATTCAAGGTTCAGCATTTGCGCCGCCCATTTCCCTAAGCAGGGGTGCGCGCCCCAGATTACCCTACAGTTGCAGACTGAACAGTTGTAGACAGGCAGAGGCAGGCCAATGACCATCCTGATTGTGGAAGATGAAGCCGAAATTGCTCAGCTAATTCGGCTTTACCTGGAGAAGGAAGGCTTTCGCTGTGAAATTTGCCGCGATGGTGAAACGGCTCTACGCTTCCAGCAGTCGCTCCAGCCCGACCTGGTCATCCTAGATTTGATGATCCCTAAACTCGACGGGTTGGAGGTGTGCGCCCGCATTCGCCAGCGCCCCGGCCCCAAAGACCCTTACATTCTGATGCTGACGGCTAAAGGAGAAGAGCTTGATCGCATCATTGGCCTTTCCACCGGGGCCGATGACTACATGGTTAAGCCCTTTAGCCCCCGAGAATTGGTCGCCCGAGTGCGGGCGCTGCTGCGGCGCAGCCTGCGGCAGGGAGGCCAAACTAGCCAGACCTACCGCACGCCCCATTTCAATCTGGATTTGGAGCAGCGTACGGCCTATCGCCAAATAGAGGAAAGCGCCGAACTACTCGATCTTACGCCCCTAGAGTTTGACCTGCTGGCAACCTTCATGAGCCACCCAGGGCGAGTTTGGAGCCGCGAGCAGCTAATTGAAAAGCTTTGGGGCGACGACTTTTATGGCGACGAGCGCGTCGTAGACACGCACATTGCCCGTCTGCGCAAGAAAGTAGAACCCGATACGCCCCAGCCGGTTTTCATCAAAACGGTGACGGGCGTGGGATACAAGTTTGAGGATGAGCCCTCTGAAGCAGCTCTAGAAAACTAGTCCATGACCTACTCAAAAGCGGCAAAGGCACTTCCTTAAGGGAGCCTCTGCCGCCATCAAAAAGTAAGCAGTCACTCAAACAGCTCTGTCAGGTTCCAGCAGAGTAGAAGTGGGCATTGTCCAAACCTTTCTGCTGAAGACCCTTCTAAAGGCTACGACGCTCAAAAGAATCGTTATTAGATCTCGTGGTTGTACTTGGCGCCCCGGTAGGTCAGCTGAACCTGACCGTGATGAGGCTGGCTGAGCCTGAAGTGCTTCCGCTGCAGCCGAGCACCCCGATAGGTGCCGATCTCTTCGGATGTGCTTTCCTGCAGATTGGGCTGGTGAGTATCGTAGTGAGCACCGCGATAAGACAGTTGCATGGTCGTATTCTCCAGAATTTTTCGGTAGTCCTTTGGGTGCAGGCCAGAAAACAGCCAGTTCTATCAGTCACCCAGTCAAAACCGTATCTATTTACACAGTTTATTTAGACTACCTATGCTTTTCAAGGTGCGATATCCGTATAGAGGGGTATTTTCACATTTCTTCTCATGGTTAAGGCCGCTCCCTATTTGGGTTAAGCTGCCCTTCCTTTACAGAAAACCGTGTTGTCGCCGCCCCTCTAACGCTTGATTAGCACGCCTTGGTGACCAACGCCCAACAGGCTCAATGCCCAACAGGTGTTTACCTGGCTTTGTTTGCCGCTTCTGCTGCCTGGAGGGCAAACTCTGCCTGGGTTAAGGTGGCCGCTACCTGGTAGAGCGCATCTAGAGAAAGTTCGGGTTGATGGGTGCGTAGGTAGTCGAGATAGCCGCTGAAGGTGCTGAGCACAATCTGTTTGCTCTGGAGCATAAACAGCCTCCGAGATAACGTAACCCCCCTACTTTAGGACGAAAGGCCCAACAAGGCTGTTGAGTTAGTTTGCGTTAGATTGCGGCTTTCTGCTGGAGTTCCTAAAGGGGAGGACTGAAGGGGGTAAAGCATTGTCGTTATACTAAAATCCGGCGTTTTTTGACCGGGCGAAGTTGCCCAGGTAGTGACCCAGGTAATGACTGACTTAATCTTGTTTTGGCATCGGCGGGATCTACGCATCTCTGACAACCTGGGACTAGCTGCTGCTAGAGAGCAAAGCCCCAAAGTAGTAGGCGTTTTTTGCCTCGACCCTGACATTTTAGAAACGGGTGATGTGGCGCCGCCTCGAGCCGTTTATTTGATGGGCTCTTTGGCAGAGCTGGAGCGCCGCTACCAAGCGGCTGGCAGCCGCCTGGTTATTCTCAAAGGCGACCCGCGGCAGAAGATTCCGGCGCTGGCGGCAGCGCTGGGCGCAAAGGCGGTTTTTTGGAACCGCGATGTGGAGCCTTACTCACGCGATCGCGATCGCACCGTAGCCCAGGCGCTCAAGGAAAAGGGCATCGAAATTCGCACAACCTTTTGGGATCAGTTGCTGCACGGGCCAGAGGAAATTGCCAGCGGCTCTGGGTCGCCCTATACGGTCTACACCCCCTTCTGGAAGAACTGGGTGCGGCAGGCCAAAGCAACTCCAGTAGCGGCACTGGCGGGCACGGAAGATCTAACGGCGTCTGAGCAGGTGCTGGCCGAGGGAGTGGGTGCGATCGCGCTGCCTACGGCTAAAGACCTCGGCTTTGTCTGGGACACGCCGCTACTGCTGCCCCCCGGCGAGGCAGCCGCCCAGGAGCGGCTGGAGTACTTCTGCCAGGGCCAGCCTGTTAACGAGTACGGTGAGCAGCGCAACTTTCCTGGAGTAGAAGGCACTTCTCATCTCAGTGCGGCCCTTAAGTTTGGCACCATCGGGGTCCGTCAAGTATGGGCAGAGGCGGCAGTTGCTTTTGAGCAGGCCCGCAGCGACGAAACCCGCGATAACGTGCAGACCTGGCAGCAAGAGTTGGCCTGGCGTGAGTTTTATCAGCACGCCATCTACCACTTCCCAGAGCTGACCCAGGGCCCCTACCGCGACCCGCTCAAAGACTTTCCCTGGGACGACAACGATGAAAACTTTACCGCCTGGTGTGAAGGCCGCACCGGCTACCCGATTGTGGATGCGGCCATGCGGCAGATGAACGAGATTGGCTGGATGCACAATCGCTGCCGCATGATTGTGGCAAGCTTTCTCTGCAAGGACTTAATCATCAACTGGCAGGCAGGCGAGAAGTACTTTGAGCAGCGGCTCTACGACTGGGATTTGTCGGCCAACAACGGCGGCTGGCAGTGGAGCGCCTCGAGCGGCATGGACCCCAAGCCCCTGCGCATCTTTAACCCAGCTAGCCAGGCCCAGAAGTACGACCCCGATGGCGAGTACATTCGCCAGTGGCTGCCCGAGCTGCGTCACCTCGACACAGAGATGCTTGTCAGCGGCAAAATTCCGCTAGACGAGTGCGATCGCAGCGGCTACCCTCGTCCAATTGTCGATCACAAAAAACAGCAGGCCCGATTTAAGGACAAGTACAACGCCCAAAAGGCAAGGCTGGCATAGCTTACCGGGTGACTTACCTAGAGGGAAGGCACGAAGTACAGCAATTCTGTGGAGCTGTTGACGAGTTGTACTGCACACTATAAGCTTTCGTGACGAAGATCACACTCTTACCGCCTAAGCATCACCTTGCTTGAGCGGTAAAGGTCACCTTGAAGGCCGACAAAGCAGGCGACCATTACGCTATCCCCTGAAGGTAGTCACCGTGCAGTCTGTGTCGCAACTCAATCCGCCGCGTTGCCAGCCGTTGCTGGCCTCTGGCAACGCCTTCGCTACCCTTTTCCAGCGCCTCAAAAACAGCTTTAGACCCCCTTCTCAAAAAAGTTTTAGGAGAAGCCTTAGACGCAGGATTTCTGGTCTGCTGTGCGCCAACTGTAAGCTGCAAATCATCAAGTTCTCCAACGATACAGAGGCTTGGTGGTATGCCTATGACCCTCAGACCCAGCAGCACATCTATGCCACCACAGAGGACGAGCTAGACCGCTGGATCGAAAGGATTTCTGCGAAGTAGCCATTACATATAGCTTTGGTCAGGTCGCTTAGGACAAGAGCGGTTAATTATAGCCACATCTGGGACGACGACCTGACGCGCAATCGCCCTG
>DATNQE010000701.1:0-7296 GCA_036702895.1 Trichocoleus sp.
ATTTGGCGGACTCGTCAGCTGTCGCCCTGCGCCAACGGGTTCCACTGACTCGACCGATACAACCTCCCCTCCAATCGAGGCACAAAATCCGGACGCCGTTATTACCGACATCCCAGCGACACCCGTCTGGGTCCAGCCCAATGAAGCCAGCAGTGAAAGCATTGCTGCAAAAGGGCAAAACCTGATTTACGGCAACGTCATCATCACTGCCGATGAAGGTTTGGCCGAAGTTAACCTCAAAAGCGGGCTAGCCTTTCGCATCGGCGGCAACGCCAGGCTTATTTTGCAGCCTGACAACCAGCTCAATTTAGAGTCGGGCCAAATGATTACCTGGGTCACCCCAGGGCAGCAGGTGCCGACCAAAATCATTACGCCTGCAGGGGTTGCCGGTCTGCGCGGTACTACTCTGTTTGTTGATTTACCCGAAGACCCTGCCGACGAGGTGGAGTTTTTTTCCTGGGAGGGCACCATTGCCGTTCGACCTTTGGGGGCTTCCGAAGATGTAATCATCACTAGCGGCGAGCAGCTCCGCATTCGTCCTGGAGAGAACGACGTTGCCGAGCTGCGCCAGCGTGTTCGCCGCTTAACTCAAGAAGAAATTGTGCAGCGTCGCAGCCGCAGCCGCCTGCTTAATGGTTTTAGCCAGCCGCTGCCCACTCAGTCGCAAATCGATGCAGCTTTGGAAAGCGAGGAGTAGGGGTACGTACGTTGGCGTGAGTTCTGGTTTTCTCCCCATCTGTCGCTCGCTGGTCGTCACCACCAAACACCTGCTTATCGAGTAACTGTGAGACACCGGAGCCCCAGCTTTTCATGGAAAGCCGGGGCTCTGAAGGTATGGCAGCAAATTCAATGGAGCTATCGAGGACGGAATAGGTGGGTATGGTTGGGGTTGTAAAGTTGCGATCGCACCTTGCCCCCTGCAAGCACCTTGCTTCCCGCTAACGCCGGACTAATCACGTATAGCGTGGTGCGGATCAAATCCTCGCGCCGCGTTACTTCCGCCATGTCCGCTAGCGGCACCAGCCAGATCTGCTCATCCGGCCAGCCCAAACGAAAGCAAATCGCAACCGGAGTATCAGCCGGGTAGTGCTCCAGCAGCTTGACCTGCGACTCCTCTACATGACGAGCGCTGAGATAGAGACACAGGCTCGCCTTATGGGCTGCCAGCGCCGCTAAATCCTCGCTCTCGGGCACCTGAGTACGCCCGCTGATGCGCGTGAGAATAATAGACTGCACCAGGCCTGGCACCGTCAGCTCCACATTCAGCTTTGCTGCTGCCGCCTGATAGGCACTGATGCCGGGAACCACTTCAAAAGGCACCTCGGCCTCGGCTAAGGCCTGCATCTGCTCACCAATAGCGCTATATAAGCTAGGATCGCCCGACTGCAATCGCACCACCGCCTTACCGGAGCGCACCCGCTCCACCATCAGCGGCAGTATTCCTTCTAAAGTCATGTTGGCAGTACCGATTCGTTCAGCTTCTGGCCGAGTCCAACCTAGAACCTGCTCTGGCACCAGCGAGTTGGCATAGAGAATCACATCTGCCTGGCTCAAGAGCCGGTAGGCCCTCAGGGTAAGCATCTCGGGATCTCCCGGCCCTGCCCCCACAATATAGACAGCAGGCTGCAGTGGCATAGTCTCGGCAGGCAGAGGCAATGTTTCGGAAGAAAACCTTACGGTCATGGACTAAACCAAAAACTTACACAAGCCTCGATCTTAAACGGATAGTTTCAAGTCTCGATGAAGTCTAAGTAGATTCCCGGAAATAGCCAGTTCTTGTAGCAAGGTGGATTGGTAGATGCACCCTGATTCCGAGGCCCTGGAGCTTGCTCCGGGGCCTTTTCTTATGAGCTGGATGCGCTGCCGCACCCCTCCAGCGCCCAGTCAAATTCCATAGAAGGCATTGAAAAGGGTGCGGGGCAGCAGGTGCGATCGCAAGTCGAGCGCTCACGCTCCCTCGTCCGGAGCCCCTATTAAGTAGACTCCTGCAGGTAGAAATTAAGGTGCTGTTGCGTTGCGCAAGCCCATAAAACGCTTTAGCGGCCTGAAGGGGCAGCAAACTCGCATATCTCGTGGAGCGCCCTAGAGCCGCTACGCAAACAGCACAACAGCTAGGTATCAAGCGATCGCACCTAGCAACTGCTAAATGTCACCCAGCTTCCTAAGGATGCTCGCTGCCGTCGACCATAATGGCCCCAGTCAAATCAGCCCCTTCCAAGTTGGCATTCCAGAGGTTGGCCTGCTCCAAATTCGCTCCACGCAGGTCGGCTCCG
Source organism: Trichocoleus sp. (assembly GCA_036702895.1). Classification (GTDB taxonomy): domain Bacteria; phylum Cyanobacteriota; class Cyanobacteriia; order Phormidesmidales; family Phormidesmidaceae; genus JACVSF01. Next base: position 2,274 of record DATNQE010000701.1, read on the forward strand.
CGCAGGTCGGCCTCTTGCAGGTTGGCCCGCTGCAGGTTGCACTGCTGCAAACTGGCGCCCTGCAGATTGGCCTTATTCAGAATCGCCTCACGAAAATCGCACTCAGCCAGATTGGCTTCTTGGGCCTGAGCACCGTAGAGGTTAGCGCTAATTAAAACGGCTCCCATCAGCACCGCCTTGTGCATTTGAGCATGGCTGAGGTTAGCCATACAGAGGTTAGCCAGGCTCATGACGGTGCTTTCCATCGTGGCACCAAAGAGCGTTGCTCCCACCAAGTTGGCGACACAAAACGAAGCCGCGCTCAGGTTGGCTTCGCGCAGATCAGCATCTTGCAGGTTGGCCTGGTTAAAGTTGGCCTCGCGCAAATCGGATTGCTGCAGCTGGGCGCCCTTGAGGTTGGCCTGATTGAGATCGGCCGTGTAGAGAACAATACCGCGCAGATCGGCTCCCATTAGCCGCGCGTTGCGCAAACTCGCCATACAGCCATCGGCTCGATAGAGGCTGGCCTCGCGCAGGTCGGCCCCTCTGAGCTGGGCCTCGCGTAGACTGGCCCCTTCTAGGTCGGCCATTACTAGAGTGGCGGCTGTTAGCACAGTGCTGTTGAGCTGAGCATTTTGCAGCCCAGCCTCGCGCAGATCAGCCCCAATAAGTACGGCTTGGCTCAGGTTGGCGCCCTGCAGATCAGCGGTGTACAGCAGAGCTTCGCGCAGGTCGGCCCCGGCCAAGTCAGCGTTCTTCAAGTCGGCCATGCAGCAGTCTGCAGCCCTCAGATCAATCTGGGGCAGCTGCACATGGTTTAGGCGGGCTTCGCGCAGGTTAATCCTGGTAGCCTTCAGGGCGTTTTCAGCGTTTGTCCCAGCATCACGCCACTGGTTCCAAACGCTAACCCCCTGGCTCAACAAGGTAAGATGCTCCGGATTGCACATGTGGCTCTGAGCACGCCTCTATAAACTTGAACTTAACGTGCCCAACTTAGCGGGCCAAGTTGGCGGAGTTTTATCAAACTTCGGTAAAGCTACCGAGCTGAAGCGGGTTTTAACTATCAAGATTTATCAAAGTTCAGTCGAGCCACCGATTTTCAAGTCATCTGCAACAATAGGAAGGCTCTTAAACTTGCGCTTTCCCCGCCCAGTTCTCCTCGCCTCTACCGTTTCTAAAAGCTTTCAAGAACTCTGGTATGTCTTACTCGAGCATGTCCCCCTCCGGCACTCCGGCTGACGCTGCCCGCGCCTCGTCGGAAGGCACCCGTCACCATCAAAAGATCTTAAGAATCCAAACCCAGGGCAAGTCTTTAGGCCGCTTTACCAACAAGGTGCAGGAGGTCGTCCGTGAGTCGGGCATTCGGACTGGACTGTGCACCGTCTTTGTTCGCCACACCTCGGCCAGCCTAGTGATTCAGGAGAATGCTGACCCAGACGTGCTCAAGGATTTAGAAACCTTTTTTGCCCGCCTGGTGCCAGAGAACAACAGCTATATTCACAGCGCTGAAGGCCCAGACGACATGCCCGCCCACATCCGCTCGGCGCTAACCCACACCTCCGAGCAGATCCCGGTAATGGACGGGCGGCTGGCTCTGGGGACTTGGCAGGGCATTTACCTTTGGGAGCACCGCAGCCGGGGCTCCGCCCGCGAAGTCGTCGTTCATATCAGTGGGTACTAACATGGCAGACGATCTCGGCCTGTTAGGCTTTGAGCCCGTTCCTGCACCGCCCGAGGGTCTTCGGTCGGGGTTTGTGGGCATTGTGGGGAGACCCAACGTAGGCAAGTCTACGCTGATGAATGCCTTGATCGGGCAGAAGATTGCCATCACCTCGCCCATTGCGCAGACAACACGCAACCGCTTACGGGGCATTCTCACCACGCCCGAGGCTCAAATTATTTTTGTCGATACGCCAGGTATCCACAAGCCGCAGCACGAGCTGGGCAAAATTTTGGTGCAAAATGCCCGGGTTGCGATCGCATCCGTCGACCTGACTCTATTTGTTGTCGATGGCTCAGTGGCGGCCGGGCGCGGCGACCAGTTTATTGCCGAGTTGCTGCGCCACAACAATGCCACCGCAGTACTGGGCGTCAACAAAGCCGACCAGCAGCCTGAAGATGCCGCTGCCCTAGACGAGAGCTATGCCGAGATGGCAGCCACTCACGGCTGGCCTCTTTTTAAGTTCTCAGCCCTCACCGAGACAGGGCTCGATACACTGCTGCAGGGGTTGATTGAGCGGCTTGAGCCCGGTCCCTACTACTACCCTCCCAGCCTGGTGACCGATCAGCCCGAACGCTTCATCATGGGTGAGCTAATTCGGGAGCAGATCTTGCTGCACACCCGCGAAGAAGTTCCCCACTCGGTAGCAATTTCCATCGATCGGGTGGAAGAAGATACCGCCATTACCCGTATTCTCTCCACGATTCACGTTGAGCGGGACTCCCAAAAGGGCATTCTCATTGGCAAGCAGGGCAGTATGCTAAAGGCCATCGGCGTTGCTGCTCGTCAGCAGATTCAGAAGCTGATTATGGGTAAGGTCTACCTGGAGCTGTTTGTTAAAGTCGTGCCTAAATGGCGGCAGTCTCGCACTCGCCTAGACGACTTCGGTTACCGGGTTGAGGAATAGCCAAGAGATTCTTTAAAGCTGCCGTAGACGGTGAACTCACTCCGGTCGGATAGGTAAAACCTGCCCAAACGGCCAGCGGTAGGCGCATGCTGGGGCGCTGAAACGTATCAGGGACAGGATGCGCCAAAGGTTGGGAGACTGCTTTGGAATTTGTAGGTCAAGCCCCCAGTGAAAGCTACCGTGCTGGCATCGCCTAACGGCCTCTAGGGCCCTTACCCGAGCGGTTTAGCAGCAGATTTGAGTTAGCAGGCACTTCGTCTCCCAGGGTTGCACCTTGAGTCGCCGCTGCTGGGTCAGCGCCATTCACCGTCGTCTTAGACGACACCCCGCATATTTCCCTATCGACGTTGGTTACGCTGTCGTGGAACAGCAGGTAGTAACGCAACCATTCACAGCCTCGATCCAGCAGTTGGGGCAAGCCCTCTAGCGCCCATAGCCTGACCGTGCCATCGTCCGAGGCCGTGACGATGAGATCGCCGCTAGGGTTAAATTCAGCGCTGGCTACCTTGCCCCGATGCCCTTCAAAGAGGTAAATCTCTCGACCGGCCAAATCCCAAACACGCACGGTACCGTCATCAGAGGCTGTTACGACCTGCTGACCGCTACGGCTAAAAACCGCACTGTTCACTGCATTTTCGTGGCCCGATAGGGTCACGACCTCTACTCGCCCAGTGTCCCTATTCCAAGCCCAAAGGCGAGCAGTGCCGTCGCGGGATGCCGTCACGAGCCGCTGACCGTCAGGGCTAAAGTGGGCGCTGTTGACCCAGTCGCGATGTCCCGCCAGTATCTGCGCCTGCCCGGTTCCGAGATCCCAAAGGCGAGCCGTACCGTCTTGAGAAGTTGTTATTAGCCGCTGGCTATCCCCGCTAAACTCAGCGCTGATAACCCAGTCTGTGTGTCCCTCTAGCGCCTGAAACTGTCCAGTCTTGAGGTTCCACAGCCTTGCTGTAGGGTCTTTAGAGGTAATCACCAAATAGCGGCCATCGGGACTCAGCTGAGCGCTGGTTACCTGGCCCTGGTGCCCCTCTAGCACCCGCAGCAAGCGGCCAGTAGCCGCATCCCACAGCTGCACCTGATTTTCCGCCGCGACCGTCACGACCTGCCGCCCGTCGGCGCTAAAGCTGACTTGAGTAACATTGCCTTGAAAGCCCTCCAGACGAGTCGACCGCCCTGAGCGTAGATCCCACAGACGCGCACTTTGATCGGCTCCGGCAGTCACCAACTGCTGCCCGTTAGGACTAAATTGCAGGTTGTTCACCCGGCCCTGGTGCCCCGTGAGCGTACTGCTTTGCCGCGTTGCTAGGGAGATTAGCTCCACTGTGCCGTTGGCACCTGCGATCGCAACCTGTTGACCGTTGGGGCTAAAGTGGGCATCTGCAACGCCAGCCGGGTAGCGCTTCAGCAGGCTAGCTGTAGGCTCCCCCAAATCCCACACCCGAGCCATACCGTCTACTGAAGCCGTGACCACCCGTTGCCCATTGAGGCTGAACTGGGCGCTATACACTGCTCCCTCGTGGCCTTTCAACACCTTTAGAGACTGACCTGTAGCCACATCCCAAACCTGAGCCGTACCGTCTTGGGAGGCCGTTACCAGACGCTGGCCGTCGGCACTAAACACAACGCTGTTAAGCCGCTGTTCGTGGCCCAGCAGCAGCGCAGAGCGTCCGCTCGGCAAATGCCAAAGTTCGGCAGCACCGTCTTGATATGCGATCGCAAGCTGCTGCCCGTCGGGGCTAAAGCTAGCTGCATTAACCCGGCCTGGGCGGTTCTCCAGCTGCCGGAAACGCCCCGTAGAGAGCTCCCAAAGTCTGACCTGACCGCCACTCGTGGCCGTTACCAGCTGTCGTCCGTTAGGGCTAAATTCAGCCGCACTAATATTGCCTTCTAAATCACCTAGGAGCCGTGATTGGCCGCTAGGCAGCTGCCAGAGGTACACTTTGCCATTCACGTTAGCCGTCACGACCTGCTGCCCGTCAGGGCTAAACTGGCCGCTGCCAATCTGCTCCCCTTCAATCTGCAGCAGTTGAAAGTTTTCTGCCTTCACCTCCCAAACGCGAGCAGCGCCTTCCCCCGAAATCGTCAGCACTCGCTGACCATCAGGGCTAAACTGAGCGCTATTGACCCGGTTTTGATGGCCTTGCAAAACCGTATACTCGCCGCTGGTTAAGTTCCACACTCGCGCTGTGCCGTCGGCAGAAGCCGTTACCACCTGTTTGCCATCAGGGCTGAACTGGGCACTATTGACCCGGTTTTGGTGACCGTGCAGGGTTATATACTCGCCGCTGATCAAGTTCCACACTCGCGCTGTGCTGTCTGCGGAGGCTGTTACCACCCACTGACCATCGGGGCTAAACTGGGCGCTGTTGATGGGGCTCTTGTGAGCATACAGGCGAGAGCCTTCTGTGCGCCCCAGAAGC
>DATNQE010000711.1:0-10775 GCA_036702895.1 Trichocoleus sp.
GCCGGGTTGAGAAACTGTGGGAACCTGATATGGGAAAGGCTATCCCTGAGGGGTTTTAGGTAAAAAAGGAGGGGCAGGGTTCCGGGTTGGGCATCCGCGGCGCGACGGCCCTGGCAGATTGAGAAATATACTAGGGCTCGAACCCCGGCACGTTTGTGGGAATCCTAGGACAGTAGCCGCCCCGAGAGAAGGGCAAAGCAGCCCCAAGCAGGCCATTCCCAAGCGCTAAAGCAGCTTAAGCAACACGTGCTGTAGGGAAGGCCTGGCGCTTTGTTTGACGGGGGCGGCTGGCAAATCTCCTGGCGATTTGTCCTTCTGACTATCATCCCTGCCATCGAGGATTAGTCAGCTCCGGAAGTGGTGACTCATGTCTTTCCAGCGATACCCCCTAGCCACAGTTCAAAAAGTTAGCCAGTTCGTTCGTGAAGCTCTGGTGTTGCCAACGGTTGATCAGTCTGCCTATACGGCTGAGTCGGACGACAGCACAGAGGAGCTAGAGCCCGATTCTTTAGACGCGCTGGGCGATCTGTTTCGGGTAGGTGATACGCCCCAGGACAGCGGCCCTGCCCCAAACCTAGATGGCCGCTGGTATGTCAGCACCATTGATCCCGCCGAGGCCCTGCTAAAGCTGCCGGGACTATGGATTCGAGCGGGCATTCGCCTGGTCACCTATCTTCAGCGGCGGCCTGATGGAGGCCTGGGGCTGACGTGGGCCCTACCGGAACTGCTCAGCACCACCGAACAGCTAGAAGCTGCGATCGCAGTTTCCAACGGCACCCAACCACCTCACCCCCAAGGGGCGCTGGCCAATGTAGTCGAGGCCCTCGAGGGAGACGGCTCGCTCTCATCGTTCCTCACAGCCTCCATTTTTTTACGAGAGTTAAAAGAGTTTGGCCGCTTTGGCAAGCAGGCCCGCTGGAGCCATCATCGTTTTGTAGACCAGGTTCCCCCTCAAGCTAACTGGCAATGGCGCACTCAAATGCCCAAGGACTTTGCTCCCAAAGTGGTTACCCTACCCGACGGCCAGGTTGTGGTCGAGTTCTTCAGCTGCCGAGTAATGCAGCCCATTGCGCTGTTTCGCCACGTTGATCGCTATGGCAACAACAGTTATCAGTCACAGACTGCAGATCAGGTGATTGCGGTAGCTGTGCCTAAGCCCAAGGGGTAGCGGAGTTAGGAGCGATAGGGGGACCGCAGTTTGAAAGTATAGGGTGCACGGTGTAAAGTTCACGGTGTAAGGCGCAGGATAGGTTTTCTCGACCCTGGACCTTGTACCTTAAACCCTTCTCATTCCACCCCTCCACACTTTGCTCTATCTGCTCCCATTCCCTCTGGAGGTCGAAAACTTCCTGTAGATAGACTTTTAGCAGCAAAATCTGCTTCATAATACTCGCCAGCCTGGGGATCGCGTCTGAAGGCTGACGTTAGGCCCATTGCTGCCAACAGCCTTCGCGGAACAGGCACTCTGGGACTCTGCCCAGGAAGGACTGATTCAAAGCATGGGGCGTAACGCAGGCGCATGGATATCGATCATCTGCATTTCTACGTTGACGACGGAGTCGCCTGGCGAGAGTGGTTTGTCCGCTATTGTGGCTGCCGCCGAATTGTGACTTGGCAGAGCGACCAGGTGCACCGCAGCCTGCTGAGTTTAGGTCGGGTGCCGCTACTGCTGACCTCACCGCTGCCGGGAGGGCCAAACCAGCCGGAGGACTGCCGAGAAGATAGTGCTGTTGCAGCTTACCTAAACCAACATCCTAACGGCGTTGGCGATGTGGCCTTTCGCGTTCGAGACCTGGGGGCGGCAGTCGATCGAGTGCTGCGCCAGGGCGGGCAGCTGCGGCAGCCTGTTCAAACCGTTACTCGGCCTGAAGGATCCTTTCGCTGGTGCCAAATTCAAGGTTGGGGCTCTCTGCGCCATACTCTGATTGAGCGGCACGGTCCCTGGTATCTACTGCCTTGGGTACCCGCCGTACCGGCTCAAAGCCTAGACGGAGCTGATGATGCCGATAGCCTGGTGGCTATTGACCACGCCGTACTCAATGTAGCCCTAGGAGATTTGGAGCAAGCCGCTGCCTGGTACGAGGCCATGCTGGGATTTGAGCGGCAGCAGCGCTTTGTCATCAAAACTCCTCGTTCTGGGCTCCAGAGCTACGTACTGAGTCATCCTGAGGGGCAGGCTCAGATTCCGATTAACGAACCAGGTACGGCCAACTCACAGGTTCAGGAGTTTCTGACCCACAATCGAGGCGCAGGCATTCAGCATGTGGCTCTGCAGACTACTAACATCGTGGCAACTGTAAGACGCCTGCGGCAGCGGGGGCTAAATTTTCTAGCAGTGCCGCCGACTTACTATGAGGGGCTAAACCAGCGCGCTCTAGAACTGCAGGCCGAGATCGATCTCTCCAGCTTGCAGTGCCAAGAAATTTTGGCAGATTGGTCAGCAGGGTTGCCCCAGAGCTGTCTGCTCCAGACCTTTACCCAGCCGATTTTTGGGCTACCCACTTTCTTTTTTGAGGTGATTGAGCGGCAGCGTTTCTGGCAGGGCGGCACACTAAAACAGGCCCAGGGCTTTGGCGAGGGCAACTTTCAGGCGCTGTTTGAGGCAATAGAGCGAGAGCAAATTAAGCGCGGCAGCCTGCGGCCAGGACCTAGGCCAGAGGCGCTGCCAAACGCTATCTCAGAAAGCTGCTAAGGGCCCACAGCACGAGAGAGGTCAGCGCCGCTGTAATTGCCTCAGGCGGTAGTGGGGCAAGCTGGGGCACCTGAGGCAGCAGCAGCTGAACTACCACCAAAGCCAGGGCAAAACCGGCGAACAAACCGGCCACCGTCAGCAGCACCGAGCGCCAGAATTTATTTTCCTTACGATTTAGGAAGTAAATGGCACAGCCAACCCCTAGCGCCAGGGCCAATGACGGGGTATAGAAGCCAAACAGTGCCAGGCCTAAAAACGCAATTGACGGCCACAGAACATCTTCCCGGCTGGGAGTGTCAATTAGATCGCCGAGCCAATTTGGCCGACTCACCTGAACGGGCACCGGGACACTCGGAGCCGGCTCACTAACGTTCTCGGCAAAGCGGATGCGGTCGGGCACCTTGATCTTGCCTTCCTGCCGCAGGCGCAAGCGCTCCATCAGGATTGCGTCGTAGGCCGCTTCGATCTCCTCAAGATGCTTGCGATCGCCCGCGTGTTCCTCAACGAGACGATTGCGCGCCTCCTGGATCTCCTCAAAGGAGGAAGCTTCGGTCAACCCCAAGGTTTCGTAGACGTTTGAATTCTGATCGCTCATCTAAAACCTCCGAGAGTCCCCCCGATAACGTCTAAGAAATAGCTGTAACAGATGCCAGCCTGCGGGCACGCTAGTTCAGGCGATCTGCTGAGGCAGTCAAGGGATACTGGCCCTGCATTCAGTGTAACTAGCGATGCCTACAATCGAAGTATATCTATTAGGGCAAGATTAAGGCAGCAAGAGGGCATCTGTCAGCAGAACTACTCTGTATCAAGTTAAAACTTGATAAATCCGTGCTGGCTCCAAGCCATTCAAGAGCAACTTTCGATAAATTCTCTAGTAAGCTATGGAGGCATTGGGCAAATTAGTGCTGAAACTTTATAAATCCTTTGAAAGACGCTTAAGGAATAGGTGCGCGGTTTTGCCGATCTAGCTAACTTACGGCGAAATCGGAGCGAAATCGGGTCTCTGTTCATGGTGTTCATCTCGCGGCGAAGGTACAAACATGGCTGTTGCCAAAATTCTTGTGGTTGATGACGACCCTGCAATTCGCAATCTCATTCACCGATTCCTGGCCAAGCAGGACTACCAGATGGAGTCTGCAGAAGATGGCAAAGCGGCCCTAGCGGTGTTTGAGCAATTTAACCCTGACCTGGTCATCCTCGATCTGAATTTGCCCGACACCAACGGCTATGACCTGTGTAAAGAGATGCAGGGGCGCACAGGAGTCTTCGTCCTGATGCTGACAAGCCGCACCGACGAGTCGGACAAAATTCGTGGTTTTAACGAAGGGGCTGACGATTACCTCACCAAACCCTTTAGTCTAGGGGAGCTGGAAGTGCGGGTAGGGGCGATTTTGAAGCGACAACGCCCTGTTACCACCGCTGAGCAGCAGTGCCTGGTCTTTAACGCCCTGGCTATCGATCCAGTGCGTCGGGAAGTGATGCTAGACGACCAGATGGTGCCGCTAACAGCGCTGGAGTTTGACCTGCTGCACTTTTTAGCGAGTCACCCCGGCCGAGTTTGGCGGCGATCGGAGCTAATCCAAAAGGTTTGGGACTACGACTACGTAGGCGACCAGCGGGTGGTCGATGTCCACATTGGCCAAATCCGCAAAAAAATTGAGAAGGACACAACTCAACCCGCTCTTATTCAGACGGTCAGAGGGGTAGGTTACAAGTTTGAGCCGCCTGGCACCGCTAGCGAAGCGTCCTAAAGGCCCAGTCCTGCTGGCCGAGCCTACTTTAGCGCGTGCGCTAGGTAGCTCTGCCTTTGGGAAAGCTGGGCACTGTGAAGGATATGTGGGCAAAACACTCGCTGGGTGAATGCATAGGCTTATACAACTGGTTATACAAACGTTTATACAAACTCTCTAAATGGCTGCCCCAATACAGCGTTGAAAAGATGGCGCTGAAAAAATGGATCTGAAAGGGGTGGGGCTTTGCGTACGGCGTTGTATTGCTGCAGTCCCCTTACTCAGCAGTGCCGCTTCAATCATCCGCCAGGACATCAGCCTGGTCTTCTAGCTCCTCTGATAGCTCATCCAGCGTCCTTCCACGGGGCTGATTGCGGTGCTTCCAGGCCAAGCTCAAAATTTGCCCCCAGGTGCGTTTGACTTTTTTGGCGCTCCACTTGAGGGTTTCGCCAATAGTTTCATCGGTCATTTCGGGAGAGCGGGCCTGCTGCTGCTTGAGGCGAATCAGGTCTTGCTGTACGGGAGTAAGCTCGCCTAAAAAGCGACTCCATTCCTCGGGGGTAAGCCCCAAACGCTTATCCACGTCAGCCCCCAGCCACTGATGGACGAGATCCCAGTGGTGGATCTGAGAGAACTTTTCGATGTGGTACTTAAAGCGCTGCTGCAGGTAGTCGCGCTGCCGGGGCGACAGATTGAGAATCTGGTCAATTTCGGCGGCAGAGCAGTCTTCAAGCTTGAGCACTAGGTAGTCAATGCAGTCGGGCTGCTCCTGGCTCTCTAGATACGCGATCAGAGTCTGCACGATGCGATCGCGAATCACTCCGTCGGCAGGATCAACCGTATCGGCCACCATCTGCTCACGCACCTGCTGCAGGGCCGAGCTGTGGGCGCTCAGGTCGCCGTCTTCGCTCTTGACCGTATCGACCGCCATAGCCAGATCCACACTCGTTTCAGGCGGCAGGCGGCGGGCAAAGGCCTGAGCCCGTAGCACAATCAGCTGTTGGCTGCCGCTGCGCAGCGGGATGCGGCGCTTAGCATACTGCTCGCTAAAGGCCATGTACTCCGCTAGCTCCAGGCGGGAGCGGGGGCTGTAGTCAGCCGGCAGGTTCTGCTCCCGCCGAAAGGCGTTGAGCGCCTCAATGTAGAAAGTCTGCATGAAGTCTTCTAGCAGCGCGTAGCGGCCGTCAAAGCCGAGCTGGCTGCTGGCTGGGGCGATGTAGCGGTAGATGATGGCGCTCAGGGTGCTTTGCAGCTCCACCCGGCCACGATTTGAGCCCAGCCGGTAGTAGTGGAGGCATTTGTTGAGCCGGTGCTGAGCCAGCGACTGCATCCAGCCGTTGATTTCGCCAGAGGACTGAATGCGATCGCTCATCTGGCAGATCCGCTCAACCTCTGCGGCCAGCCGCTCTGCCACCTGAACTAGCCCAGAGGGCCGCTTGCCCAGGGACTGAACAAAGCCTTGATGAATGAAATCAGTCAGGAAGCTAATCGTCTCCGCTGCAGCGGCCGACTGCGACTCGGAGGAAGGCGCTGAGCCAGACGAAACCATAAGTTTGAAGGGGGTAGATGCGGCAATCATAAGGATACACAATCAACAGCAGGTAGACTCGAACCCGCTGTGCCAGAGGGCGTCCTGGCAGGTGGTCGCGGTGTTCTTGTCATGAAGTTCAGCTGCCGTCCGGACGATTCCGCGGAGGGTGTGTCAGTTTGCTGGCTGACTAGCTGAGGCAGCCCAGTTTTTCTCTAGAAAAGGCGTGCAGGTGGGTATTGGGCCAACAGGCAAATCCGCTGAGAGCCCTAGCCTGGCCGCTTAACGAGCCGCCCTGAAGCCGGCAACGGCAGCGTTGAGGGTGTGACAGTTGAGGTGGACAGTTGGGGAAATTGGTTGTGAAAAGGCAGAGGACGGAGGGCGATGGAGCAAGGGAGGGATTTAGTGATTTGTCTGTCACGGCTCTCCTGCTCCTCAAAATCCCATCGGTCAGCTCATGCCAGGAAATTTCTGGCCTATTAGGATAAATAGAGACTTTTCACACAGAAATCTGCCCGCCCCTGGTCACACCTGACTATCGCTACCGAGAATCGCCCCTATGAGCAGCCGAATCATCAATCCCGTACTGCAGGCGTATCGCTCTCAGCTAGATAGCCTGCTGACCCAGGTGCGGCAGTTGGCGGCTGACCTCAACAACAGCAGCCTGCAGCAGACGACCGACAGCCTGCAGCGCAACGTTAGTGAACCCTTTCTGTTTGTGGTAGTGGGAGAGGTTAAAGCAGGCAAGAGCAGCTTCGTCAACGCTTTACTGGAGGCGGAGGTATGTGCCACAGATATTGAGCCCTGCACCGACTCAATTCAGCAGATTGTCTACGCGCAGGAGCCGTTTACGGAGCAGGTGGAGCCGAATCTGCGTAAAATTGGCCTGCCGGTAGACATTCTGCAAGATATCTCAATAGTCGATACGCCGGGCACCAATACGGTGATTCTGGAGCATCAAATCGTTACTGAGCGCTACATTCCCAACAGCGATTTGACCTTCTTTGTCCTGTTTGCCAAAAACCCCTACCAAAAAAGCGCCTGGGACTTCTTAGATTTTGTCAGCGCGGAGTGGCGCAAAAAAGTGGTGTTTGTCCTGCAGCAGGCCGATCTGCTGAAACCTGAGGACCTGGGAAAAAATGTCGAGCGGGTGCGGGAATACGCTCATCAAAAGCGCATTCAGTCCCCCATTATCTTCACGACTTCAGCAGAACAAGAGCTAGCCGGACAGCCCAACAGCGGTTTTGAGCCGGTGCGTGAGTATATCCGCAGTATGGTCTCTTCGGGCGAAAGCTACCGCATTAAGCTGCGCTCGGTCAGCGATACTACGGGCAAGATTATTGATTCTCTGGCAGGAGACATCCAGGCGTTGCAGGCCCAGCTAGAGGCCGATCGGCAGACAAGCAGCACCATTCGTCAAAAAATTGAGGCAGGCAAAAAGCGATCGCACTACGAAATCGACACCTTGGTCGAGCGCCTGGTGGCCCGCTACGACAGTATCTCCGACCGCATTAAGCAAAACTTTCGTGAGAGCCTGTCGGTACTGACCGTGGTACGGCGCTCCTTCGTGGGTCTGTTCAACAAAGAGGAGTCAATGCAGGCTTGGATTAACGACTTCAAGGAGCGCTGCGAGTGGGAGCTCAGATCGTCCCTTGAGGACCTCTCCCAGGAGGGGGCACAGCACTTTGTGGACGGGATCCGCCAGCTTTTGGAGGGGCTGACTCAAGACCTCAACGCTTTGCAGACCCATCAGATAAACAGTAGCCACATTTCCATCAAGGTGCTGGAGCGCCGCCAGGAAGTCATTGAAAGCGTCAAGTGCAAGGTCATGAGCCTGCTCTCCGATACGGGTCTAGTGCAGACGCTCTCCTCCAATGCCGAAAGCATGGCCGCCGAAATCGTCGGCGGCGCCTTTGTCGCCATCACCGGCATGATTCTAAATATCGTTCAGTTTGCTGTAGCAGAGGCCATTTTAGACGCCATCGGCATTGCGTTTGCTGGGATTGGGATCGTGGTGTTTGCCGTTGGCATTATGTGGCAGCGCAACAAGATCATTTCTCGCTTTGAAAAAGCTCTTGACAGTGAGAAAGACCGCTTCCGCACCGAAGTCACTATTCGCCTAGCAGAAAAGCTCGGCATTATCTACGAAGAGGTCGAGCGTATTTTTGTTCAGTTTTACGAGTACGTAGAGCGTGAAGAGCAAGCAGTGGGCCCTGTGATCACGCGCTTTGACCTGGTACAGGCCCAGGCCCAACACCTGTTTAACCAGATGGATCCATTGCTTAAGTAGCAAAGAATCAGGCAGCAAAAAACGGTATGTCACCTGCTCAGGTGACATACCGAAGAGGCTCATTCGGGGTTAGCTTGTTGCGTCCTAGGCGCGGCTGTAGCGGCGCTTCAAGAAGAGGGCTCCGCCCACAATGCCCAGGCCCATTACCATACCGGGTTCGGGAATGGCAGCAGCTCGGGTGCCCACCACCTTAAAGTCAGGGCCGTTAAAATCCGCCTCGCTCGTGAACCGGAACCGGCTAACTGGCCCAGTCACGCCCAAATCGTTGAGCACACTGACGCCCAAAGAACCAACCTGCTGAGGCCTAGGAATCTCAGTCGTGTCAATGCTAAAGCCAGCAGACTGCCAAGTGTTCGAATCGAGCACCAGGAAGTTACCAATGAGGCTGCCGTCTGCCCCGATGGCTTGAACGCCCAAACGACTGTTGAGGCCTCGCTCCCAAACCAGCAGGTTTTCTACAGCGCTGGCAAACGAGAAGTCGATGGTAAAGCTGCCCACATCCTCGGTATCAATGATGTTGTTGAGGTTGAGGTTGGCAAGATTGGTGAGAATGTCGCCAGACGAGGGGTTTTGCACGGCCACACCGGTTGTTGCCTCCTCTCCTCTATCAGCGCTGGCTCCGCCTGTGTTGCCGCCTGACCACTCATCGTTACTGACAATATTTACACCATTGACGAGGATAAAGTCGTCGAAAAACTCGCCAGTTTCAAAAAGCACCGACTCCAGAAAAATGTCTCTTCTGGGGCTGGTGTCGCTGACAACGTTGGTGAAGGTAAATGCACTAGCGCTTTCTGAGAGCAGAAACAGCGCCCCAGAAGCAATGCCGACTGCACCGATTAAACGGAAGGAATAGGAAGTCATGGCTACTGTGAATGAGCGGTTAGTGGTGATTTCGTAAGGAGACTCGGTGTTCAGTAAAGTTTACCTCAGGTTATAGGAGAACAATGTTCGCCGAGATCGTGAACGAGAAAGCCAGCAGCTTCATCGTAACTTCACATAACCGAGCGGTTTGTTGAAGTTCCTGTAAGGAAAGAAGCAGGGGTGCGAAGGAGCGGGGGCAATTGATGAGGCCTTAGGTAAGGCACTAGAACAAAGGCGCAATAAAGCCTAGATTTCAGCAGAGGTCTCATAGGCAGGATCTTTGGGCGTTTCGGCGTACTCCGGGTCTTTCTGCTAGACGGGGCCCTGCTAGACAGAGCCTTGGAACCTGTCCATGTAGTCTCTGTACCGAACCATTCCCCTCGGCTATTCTTCTGGCTCAAATTCTTCAAAAAGTATTCTGATTAGCCATTCGGCCTTTCGCGGTACAAGGGAAAGAGCTTTTAGAAGAGCGCCCAGGGCGTGAAAAAAGTACTTGAACTGTCTCACTTGAACTGTCTCACTTGAACTGTCTTAGAAGGATACGGTTATGGCGCGGGTACCTGCTCCTGGAGTCGATCTCATTAAGAAATTTGAGGGCTGCCGCCTGGAGGCTTACCCCGACCCATTGACGGGCGGTAAGCCTTACACCATTGGCTGGGGCAGCACCCGCAAGAAAGACGGCAGCCCCTTTTACTTAGGAGAGCGCATCACTCAGCAGGAGGCAGACGATTTGCTGATTTGGCAGATCGAGCAGAGCTACCTACCGCCCCAGGAGCAGATTCCGGGCTGGGCTGGGCTCAACGATAACCAGCGGGGCGCTGTTTTAAGCTTTGCCTACAACCTGGGTGCCCGCTTCTACGGCTCCAGCGGGTTTGAGACGCTTTCTCGGGTGTTGCGCAATCAGGACTGGAGCCAGATTGAGTATGCGTTTACGCTGTATCGCAACCCGGGCAGCAATGTAGAAGAAGGACTGCTGCGCCGCCGATTAAATGAGGCAGAGGTCTTTTTGGCAGGCATCCCCGGCCGGGGTCTCAGCCCGGCCGGACAGCAGTACCTCAGCGCCAGCAGGCGCACCTACAGCAGCAATACCAACATCAGCAACGAGGCCTTGGCCTATCTAGCGAGCCGATCTGGCAATCGGGGCGGCAGCAACCAGGGTATCGGCAATCAGAGCGGCAGCAGTCAGGGCGGCGGCAATCCGGTTGGGCCACCGCCGCCACCACCGCCCGGTGGGCGGCGCACCCTCTATTTAGCAAACCCCAATATGCAGGGCAATGATGTGCTCGAAGCGCAAAAGGCGCTGGTGCGTAAGGGGGCCGGGGTAGTTGCCGATGGCGTTTTCGGGCCAGCGACAAAGGCGGCGGCGGAGCGGTTTCAACAGGTCAATGGGTTAGTAGCCGACGGGGTTATTGGGCCAGCGACTTGGGAACGGCTGCTGGAGCGCGTTCTTTATCTGAGTGAACCCTATATGGTCGGAGACGACGTTGCCAAAGTGCAGCAGGCGCTGATGAAGCGGGGCTACGGTCTGTCGGCCGATGGTGTATTTGGCCCCGGTACGGATCGATCGATACGTCATTTTCAGGCTCAGCAGGGGCTAGTGGCCGATGGCATTGTTGGCCCCCAAACCTTGGTGCGCTTGGGAATTGCCTAAGGGGCCATCGCCAGTCCCCCAAA
>DATNQE010000730.1:0-2655 GCA_036702895.1 Trichocoleus sp.
TAGCCGTGCTGGCGATCGCCATTCCTTTTGGCGCTATCGTGGCTAAAGTGTTTTCCGAAATCCTTGATGAGACGCCTCGCGCGCCGTTACAGGCGCTGCTTAACAGCGGCGTTTCTCCCCTCAGTGCCCTGCTGTACGGCTTGCTGCCCCAGGCGTTGCCCAATCTGCTCTCCTACGGATTCTACCGCTTTGAGTGTTCGCTGCGCTCAGCTGCTGTGCTGGGAATCATTGGCGCGGGCGGGCTGGGGTACGAAATTTTTCTGAGCCTGCAGTCGCTGCGCTACGAGCAGTTGTGGACAGGGTTTTACGCCTTGATTGTGCTCAACGGCGCTATTGACGCCTGGAGCGCCTGGGTGCGTCGCCGCATGGGCTATACCAGCCGCCTCGCAATCAACCTCAACGCTGCCGCTCGTGAAGCCATCCCGACGTCCGCTGCAGCCCGAAAATCCTTGAGAGCTCGATCAGACTGGCTGCTGCGCCTTTCCTGGGCAGGCGTGGCGCTGGCGGTGCCCCTTTGCTTTGCCGCCCTCGATCTCGACTGGAGCCAGCTGTGGGCTTCCCGTACTCAGAGGCTTTGGGCAGAGGTTAGTGCTGCGGCTACCCCGCAAGTGCCCGACTCTCAAGCCTTGCTGGAGCTGGTGCGGATGTCTGGCCTCACGGTGGCCATGTCGGTGTTGGCAATTGCGATCGCAGGACTCGGCGGCATTCTCCTGTCTTTTCCAGCGGCCCAAAACTTTCTGGGACCCGGCGGTCTGCTGCGGCCTCTGGGGGAACACCGGCAGCGCTGGGCCTGGGCAGCCACAGCCGCCCTGCTGGTTAGCCGCTTTGGCTTGCTGGTTAGCCGCGCCATTCCGGCACCAATTTGGGCGCTGGTGTTTCTGTTTATTCTGTTTCCAGGAATTTTGCCGGGGGCGCTGGCGCTGGCCATGCACAATCTGGGCATTTTGGGGCGGTTGATGGCTGAGAGCAATGAAACCCTAGACCAGAAACCTATCCGGGCTCTACGGACGTTAGGGGCCAGCTCCGGTCAGGTAGTGCTCTACGGCATTTTGCCCCAGAACCTAGCCCGGTTTTTGGCTTACATTCTCTACCGCTGGGAGGTCTGTACTCGGGAAACGGTAATTGTCGGATTGGTCGGCGCAGGCGGGCTGGGGCGACTCTTGACAGAACAACTCAGCAGCTTTGATTACGCAAACTTGACCGTTACTTTGGCAGCCTTCGTAGCGCTAACACTCGGTGTCGACCTGATTAGCCAGCAGATGCGCAACGCTATTCGCTAAGCTGCGTAGTCCTAACGCTTTTGTTAGCCCTACCCAAAATCTATGGCTAGCTTCACCTGAGAATTCCAAGTTTGCTGAGGCTCCAGAGTCAGCAAATGACTGCCGGTATTGAGGGCGTTGCGAGGAGCGCTCCAGGGCTCCAGGCAGTAATAATCCTTTCCTTTAACGGTCCAAAAGACCAAGGTTGAAAACCCGTCCCCCCAACTTAAGGTCAGCTTGCGGTTGAGCTGAGTATCGGTGACGGTAGCCGTAGCCGCAGTAAGGGGCTGGAGCGACAGGTCGATTTCTTCTTGGTCGAAGTCAAAGCTGCCTGAGTAGGTTACCCCCTCTCCCGTCATGTGGTTTAGGCCCTGTTGACCGGGCAAGCTAAACTGGAGTTGAGATTTGTCTTTGACGAGAAAGTAGGGGTGCAGCCCGATAGCAAAGGGCATGGGCTGATTCGACAGGTTAGTGACCTGCTGATCAATTTCAAGGCTGTGCCCCCGAAGCCGATAGGTAAACTGCAGGCGAAAGTCAAACGGGTAGACTTGGCGAGTCTGTTCGTCGCTGGTCAACTGAAGCGTCAGCGCGGCGGCTTCGCGCACGTCTTGAAGCACAACCTGCCAGGGCAGATCGCGGGCAAAGCCATGCTGCTTTAACGTATAGGTCTGATCGTTGAGCGAGTAGGTGTTGCCCGGCAGGTTTCCGCAGATGGGAAAAAGCAGGGGAATACCGCCTCGCACCGAAAGCTTGGGATCGGCAAAGCGAGCTTCATCAAAGTAAAGGACGTCCTGGGACTGCACCTGCCAGCGGGTGACAATGCCACCTCGCTCAGGCACGACCTCTAGGCGAGCCTCCGTCTCTGAATCAGAAAGTACGTAGGTGGGATACCGATCTGCCTTGAGTGCGATCGCAAACACCAGAACACCTCCCTATCTCGGTTGCCTAGACGGTATCACAGGAAGCAACTGCCTTGCCGCATTCTAGAGGTCGGCTTCAGGGTTGCTTTAAAGAAGCATCCTTACCGGCTTCACCATTGCCGTTATTTAGGTCAGCCATGGCTACTGGCGTGGTTGCCTTCGTATCCTTTGTATCTACCGGAGAGGCTGACGGTGCAGTCTCCGGCGCTGCCCCTAGAGGGCCTACCAGCGGGTCCCCAAAGGGAGCTGCCCCCTCCGGTTCAGGGGTCGTTTCAGGCGTCAGAGCCGGACCGTCAATCGTTCTATTGGCCGGATCGGCAGCAGTATCCTCGCTAACTGCATCCTGCCGCTGATGGGGCGGCAGCAGTACCTCTGTGTCAGGAGCAGAGTTTAGCTCATTCAAAGTTGGCTGCCGCCGCTGTGGATAGTAAGCAGGCGGCTCAGGCAGTCTTTCGGGAGCCAAATTTTCTAGCTCT
>DATNQE010000737.1:0-4600 GCA_036702895.1 Trichocoleus sp.
ACCGGGTGCAGCGTCGGAGGTTGCCATGAACATCGTTTTAATTGCCCTGCTGCTGGCCCTGCTAATCCCGATTTATGAGGCGTGGCAAGACGACGATATTTGGCAGAAGATGCTGGCCTTCGCCAGTATCGCCACGAAAACCTCAATCATGATCCTGGTGGTCTCGGTCATGCGGGACGACTGGATGATTGGGGTGACGGGGGTCATTATTTTGAGCGTAGGCAATGCTGGGTTAATGCTGCTGGCCCACATTCTCAAGCGCGTCAGTGTTGTTGGGAGGGAATGAACCGTGATTAACCTGTTGAGCTATGTCTGTATGGGCATAGGCATTGTGTTTTGGTTCTGGGGCACCTGGCCTTTGATAGGTCATCGCTCGGTGCTCTTCAAGCTGCACACCCTGTCGGTATCCGACACGCTGGGCTCTATCGCAATTATTGTGGGGCTGCTGCTGCAAATCCCCCGAGCCTGGCCGCTGCTGCTGTTGGCAATTCTCTCCCTGACGATTTGGAACACGATGTTGGGATATGTGTTGGCCTATTGCTCTAGCAGTGAGGGTAGCCATGACTGATTACGCGGTTAATCTCATCGTTGCGCTGCTGCCGCTGACGGCCATCATGCTGGTCTTGCAGGTCAACCCGTACCACGCCCTGGTAATTCGCGGCATCTTGGGAGCGGTGTCAGCTCTGATCTATGCCCTATTAGGGGCTGCTGATGTAGCTTTGACCGAGGCGCTGGTAGGCACGCTTCTCTCAGTGATGCTTTACGCGGTGGCGGTGCGATCGTCGCTGGTAATGCGGCTGGGCGTGCTGCAGGACCCGTCGAAGGAACCAGCAGATGAGAAGGGCTATGGCGATCTCATCACTGCTCTGCAGGCTGTTTTGGAGAAACACTATCTGCGGCTCGAACTGGTTCCCTATGCCAATGCCCAAGCCCTGCACCAAGCGCTTATAGATAGGGAAATCCACGCTAGCTGCACAGAGCAGGTAAGCGCAGGCTATCTGCACACGCTGCAAGACATAAAAAGTGAGGCTTACCAGCTCTCGATTCGCGTTCGGCGGCTCTACGAGATCATGCAGAGCGAGCTAGTGTCTCCCTCAACCGCTCTGGCTTACGTTAGCGCTCCAGAAACCAGCACCCCTGTTCTACCATCCGTTGCGTCTAAGGAGGTTTCCCTATGAAATGGCTTTACATCGCAGCGGGGGTGGTGCTCTACATCAAAATGCTGCTCGTGCCCAATGCGGCTCCCGAGCTTTCTTTCTCGATTGTTGAGGCGGTGGTCCAGGATAGCGGCGTGCCTAACGCAGTGTCCGGCATTATTTTCCGCAATCGGCTCTACGACACGATTTTTGAGGTGGTGGTCTTTACCATCGCTATTCTGGGAGCCCATTTTTTGCTGGCCGACGAAAAGCCTTCTAGCACGGTGTATCAGTTTACCGACCAGCCTTCTATTGTGCTGGCTCGCCTGGGTGCAACCATTGTGGCGCTGGTAGGAATTGAGCTGGCAATTCGAGGACATCTCAGTCCGGGTGGAGGGTTCGCTGCGGGGGTCGCCGGGGGAACAGCCATTGGCCTGGTCGCCATTACGGCAGCGCCTGAATGGATGCAAACTCTGTATCAGAATTGGCGAGCCGCCATTTGGGAGAAGGTTTCGGTACTGCTCTTTATCGTGCTGGCAGTGGTTACGCTCGTTGGCATGGAGCTGCCACCCGGCGAGGTGGGGACACTGCTCAGCGGCGGCATAATTCCTCTGCTGAACATTTTGGTAGCGGTGAAGGTTGCTCTGGGCTCGTGGGCGATTGTTCTGCTGTTTATTCGTTACCGAGGGTTGCTGTAATACGGGTTCGCCTTTGACGTATGTCTTTAGCAGCCGATGTATTAAACAAGACGTATTAAACAAAAGCTAGCAGTGGTACCTGAGCAAAAAAGGAGTCTACCTTGGGCCGCGTTTGCGGCCTGCTAGCAACTAGGGTTCAGCAGCCCCCCGCGAACAGTAAGCAGGTAAGCCGTTTACGCTATACCAGCTGAGGATTGCCATGTTGTTTTGCTGCAGCATGGCCAGATCACTGTGGACACTAGGGGCTTGAGCAAGGGTGCGATCGCAATCAGGATCGGCCTGTAGGAAATGGTAAAGCCAACGAATTTTGACATCTTACAAGCGCCGATAGGGAGCTTGCGATCGCACCCTGAGCACCCAAAGTCAGCCTCGGGTATAAAAGTGCATGGCTAGAGTTAGGCGGTGCGATCTCAACCAATCCCTCCCAACACAGCAGTCGCCTTACAGAGCAATTCGCATAATCACGAAGTCCTCCCGCACCTGCTCGTGAAGTTCGGCGCCAAAGCGGCGGTAAAACCCCGGCAGGCCCGTGCCGAGGTACAGCTGCTTCAGGTCCAGCCTGCGGGCTTCACTCAGCAGTGCCCGCACTAACTGGGCGCCAATCCCTTGCCCTCGCGCCTCGGGCACCACAACCAAAGCAGCCAGCCAGGGGTGCAGGTAGGGTCGCGCCTCGTCGTCGTTATGAATCAGGTTGACTGTGCCTACTAGCCGATCGTGCTCCAGCGCAATCAGGCAGAGCGGCATGCAGTTTGGGTCTTGAGCATCCTGAAGCAGCGCGTCTAGGTCGTCTACGCCATAGCCATTCTGGTCAGCCCAGAATGTTTCGTAAATCAACTCGGCCACTGCGCGGCGGTGCTTTGGGGCGCTATGAAGATAGTGGATTGTGGCCGTCATGGATGTGCCGCGATAAAAGCTGTACGCATTATCCCTGGAGATCTATTGGGCCCAGGTATCCCAGGCGGCACGAGCTGCTTTCGCAATGACCAACTCACGAGCAGCATCGTCTGCCGTTGAATCTGCGACAAAGACTGCGATCGCAAAATGCTCTCCATCCGGCAGCGTCACAATCCCGACATCGTTAGTTGCAGCGGTAACCCCGTCCACGGTGCGCGATGAGCCGGTTTTGTGGGCTACGGGAGTGCCCTCGGGCAACAGTCCTTTGATGCGGTTTGGACCAGTCGGAGTCTCTGTCATCAGCTGCAGCAACAGCGCCCGACTCGCGTCTGAAAGTCCTTGTCCCTCGTGCAGTAGGCGCAGCAAGGCGACAGCATCTTGGGGGGTTGCGTAGTTACGGTACTGCACAGCGTTGTCCTGGCCAATTTCCTTTTCGGTATTGACCACTGCGATGTCGTCGATGCCTAAACCGCGCAAATACTGAGTAGCAACATCAGGCCCACCAATGAGCGCTAGCAGCACATCACAAGCCGTACCATCGCTCTCAACGACCATGTACCTCAACAAATCGGCCAGGCTCAGCTCTACGCCCTGGGGATTTTCGTCGCGAATAGGACTGTGCTGCAGCTCGGAGACAAAATCGTCTGGCTCAACTCGAACCCGCTGGTCAAGCGCCAGTCTGCGCTGGTCCACCTGGGCCAGTACCGCCATTGCAATGGGGAATTTGTAAACGCTCTGCATAGGAAACTGCTGCTCGTCGTTCAGAGCAACCGTCTCTCCGGTTTCTAGCTTAGTGGCCGCAATGCCAACACGGCCTTGCACCGCGGAGGCAATCTGCTCAAACTGGTCGCGTAACGCATTCTCACTACTGGGGTTAGGCAGCATGACCACCTCCGGACTCGTGAGGCTGTTTTGGCTGCTGGTGCTGCCGCTGAGGGCATCATTCGCGCAGCCAGCGGCTAGCAGAGCCACAAACCAGAGGCACCAACGTTGTTTGCGTAGGGTCCGAACCATAATTTCTGCAGAAAGGGCTAATCAGGCGAGAACTACACTGCTGCAGCTCACGATTTCGGACTGCAGCAGCCCTTTTTTAGCATTTCTGCCAGTTTTTCAAAGAAGTCGTTGGGCTTTTCCTCCCGGAACTGGCCCAGAGCAACCTTGATCAAAGGTGCCCTGGGCCGCTGCTGCACTTGAGACGATGAGCAGCGGGAGGTTCGGGGGTGGCTCCTTGTGGGCGCAGCCGCACGGGCTTTGCTTAAGTATCAGTCTGCGGTAGGAGGGAGCACTAGACCATCGAAGTTTGGGGAGTTAAGGCCGAACTTAAGACCGGAGTTAAGGCCCTATTTGAGCTGGACTCCTAACTTAGCCGTCACTCTAACGCCGAGCTAGAGTTTTTGCGGTGCTAAACCGCAGCAAAGTTGGCCGGGTCTTGGTCGCGGCGATGCCTCACGGGAATCGGCGGTCCCTGCCGGTCGCCCGCCAGCGCAGCGGTGCTTTCCAAGGCTTCCCGCATTCGCTTAGCCGCGTAGACGGACATATCGCGGGGAACACTGATGCGATCGCGCAGGTAGCGCAGCGCCCCATCGGAACCGGCGGGCGGTGGGCAGGATTGCTCGGTCATCAGGTGGGTGAGGGCGCAGCGCAGAGCCGCATCAAACAGGCTGTCCTCCATGGGGTTGACTCGGATGATTTTGGCGCGGTGCTTGAGAATGCGGTGTAGCGCCTCCACCCGGGAGGTTTCGGGTTCGGGGTAGCCCACATCCGGCAGACCCAGCCAGGGGCCACTGTCTACTCGCTGCTGGTTGAGTCGTGTTTGGGGCTGGTCGTTTTGATAGCAGCCGCCCATCTGGGGCGGCAGGTCATGGGTGTGGG